>PMMB01000125.1:486-20322 GCA_003165495.1 Gammaproteobacteria bacterium
GTCGTATAGCGCTTCAAATGCTCGACCGACCGATAGTTCTCTTGCGCGGCCAGACCGATGTCGCCCGTCGAGACATCGTTTTGCAAATCCACGAACTGCTTACCCGCCACTGCGGGTAGATGCGTGGCAGCGAGCGATCTACCGGCGCCCCCTACCGCCGGCCGCGGTGCGGCTCGCCCAAGAGCGAGTGCGGTCCCGAGTTCCGCCGCGTGGTTCGCCACAGTGTCTCGGGCAAATATTCCCGCGCAACCGCCCGCGCTCCACAGTCCGGGCGCCGCACCATCGGGCACAAACATGGCCGACTCTTCCACCCAACGCAATTTCCCGCCTGCCTGCGAATGCAAATGCACCGCGGGTGCGTGACCGCCGGCGCTCAAGATTAGGTCACACTCGAGCCGCTCCGGACGCGCCCTTTCGGTATCGGTCGAAATCACGGTGCAGTCGCGCACGGCCTTCGTGCCGCCGACTTTGGCGATGCCGGCATTCACGAGGGTACGCACGTGCGCAGCTTCTGCGCCGATAGCAGCGTGCGGTCGACGATCGACTAATGCAATCACATTCACGCCCGCGGCGCGCAACGAGGTGGCCACCCGGTAGGCGGAATCGCTGTTGGCCGCGATGACGACTCGTTGACCGCACGCCACGCCAAACGCATGGGCATACTTATCGGCGGCACCGGCCAGCATCACTCCCGGACGATCGTTGTTCGGGAAAATCATCGGGCGTTCCAGCGCTCCGGTGGCGGCGATGATGGCGCGCGCGCGAATTTTCCACAACCGTTCGCGCAGCACACCCCCCGCGGCGAAACGCGCGGGCGCCGGCCGGGTTTCGCGCGCACACACCAGATTGTGATCGTAAATACCGAAGGCCAAGGTGCGAGTCATCTGTCGCACGCCGCAGCGCTCGGCGCGTACGATGAGCTCGGCGACTTGGCGGTCGGCGCGCCAAGCCAGTGCACCACCGAGCGTGGATCCGCTCGCGAGCAATAGCGTGTCTGCACCCGCCTCGGCGGCGGACACCGCGGCGCTTAAGGCCGCGAGCCCGCCGCCGACCACCAACACGTCCGCCTGCGTTGCAGCCTCTTCATAACGATCGGGATCAGGCTTCCCGGAGGCTCTGCCGAGGCCCGCCATGCGACGAATCGCGGGTTCGTACAGATGCCAGTTGGGCCACTTGAATGTCTTGTAATAGAAGCCCGCCGGCAGCAGCGCCGCCAAATGACTGTTGATCGCGCCCACATCGAAACCAACGCTGGGCCAGCAATTGACGCTTTGTGCAATGAGGCCGTCGAACAATTCCACCAGTGTGGCGCGCATATTGGGGGTTCGCGCGGCACCCGCGCCCACATCAACGAGGCCAGTGGGTTCCTCGACGCCGCAGGAAAAAATGCCGCGCGGCCGATGCAGTTTGAAGCTGCGCCCCACGAGCTGCACACCGTTCGCCAGCAGCGCCGAAGCCAGGGTATCGCCGTCATGGCCGCTCAAGCGACGGCCGTTGAATTCGAAATCCAGACGTTGCAAGCGGTCGATTCGGTATCCGCAGGGTGCTGCAAGACGCGACCCTGTCATGACGGCGGCGGATCGGTGATGGCGTACACCGACAGTATTTCGTGGGTGACCGTATTGCGCGCGAGATTGAACCACTGGCCGCAGCCCTGCGTGTGGCGCCAGCGTTCGAAATGCAAACCCTTGGGGTTGTCGCGAAAGAACAAGTATTCGCCCCAAGTTTGGTCGCTTTGCTCCAACCCCGGCCGCGCCATGTGCGACGTGCCTCCGCACGTGAACTCGCTTTCGTCGCGCGGACCACAGTGAATGCAGGGGATCTGCATCATCAGTGCGCAATTCCCGACGCCGCGGCCTCGTCGATCAGACGACCGGTGATGAACCGTTCGAGTTGGAAGGGTTCGGCGAGCGGGTGACTGTGACCCGTGGCCAACACATGTGCGAAGGCCCAGCCGCCCACGGGGATCGCCTTGAAGCCGCCCGTACCCCAGCCGCAGTTGATGTACAGATGGGGTATGGGTGTCGGACCGATGATGGGACTGGAGTCATGCACGACATCGACGATGCCGGCCCACTGGCGCATCAAGTTCAAGCGGCTGAAAGACGGAAACAGCGCAAGGGTTGCCGCAATGATGGCTTGCGTTACCGCAAAGCTGCCGCGCTGCGCATACGAAGGAAACAAATCGAGCATCGCGCCCATGACGATCTCGCCCTTGTCCGATTGGCTTACATAGGCTCCTGTGCCGGGCGACAAAATCACGGTATCGAGCAAGGGCTTGATGGGTTCACTGACCATAGCCTGCAATGCGTAGCTGGTCACCGGCAAACGGAATCCAGCCAGCTTCGCGAGTACTGAGCTATGTCCCGCCGCTGCGATGCCGACGCGTTCTGCGCGAATGCGCCCGCGATTGGTATTCACGCCGACGACCCGGCCACCGTCTTTGATGAAGTCGACGACCTCGCAATTCTGAATGATGTCCACGCCCAACGCGGANNCGCCGCTGGGTGAATCCACCGAGCACGGGCAGTCGCGCCCGCGGCGAGAGGTCGAGGGCGGGAGCGAGCGCACCGACCTCGTCCCGGGTCAGCAGCTCCGCTGCGATACCGTTCATGCGCATGGCATTGGCCCAGCGCGACATGGCGTTGAGGTCGTGACGGCTGTGGGCGAGCAATACCAACCCGCGCTGACTCAGCATGATGTTGAAATTCAATTCCTGCGAGAGATCCTCGTACAACTGCAGTGAAAAGTCGTACAGGCGTGCGCTTTCCGGATACAGATAATTCGAGCGCACGATGGTGGTATTGCGGCCCGTATTGCCGCCGCCGATCCAGCCACGCTCGATCACGGCAACACGGGTGACGCCGTGATTTTTTGCGAGGTAGTAAGCGGTGGCGAGCCCATGCCCGCCGCCGCCGACGATGATCACGTCGTAACTTGGTTCAGGGCTCGCGTCTCGCCAAGCGACCGGCCAGTGCCGCTGCCCCGACAACGCTCCACGCAGCAAAGACCAAGCCGAATACTTCAACACAGAGGGTCCGTGGGGTGCTTATTTCGCATCTTCCATCAGTCTGCCCTCAAGATGGGTGCAATACCAGTGCACGAATTGCGTCACGCCGGCCTCATGCACCGGAGAATAGGGCGCCGGATCATAAGCCGGCGAATTCACGCCGATCTGATTTTCCTGACAGTTCCGTGTGTCGGCTGCGTTGGTCGCCAACCATACCTTGGTCAGCTCCTTGAGGTCGTAATCCACGCCTTCGACGGCGTCGCGATGCACCAGCCACTTGGTCGTCAACTGGGTCTGGGTCGGACTGACCGGCAGCACGCGAAAAGAAATGGCGTGGTCGGCGAGCACGTGGTTCCAGGTCGTTGGGAAGTGAAACAACAGCAAGGTGCCTATATCCGGCTCCGCGACCGCATCCGAGAGCGGCCGGCGCACAGCGGCTTGGCCGGACATGGTGAAACTGACCGCTCCCTCGAGCAGAGGCGTGCGCAAGGTGCGGTACTGACCGTTGGCAGAGAGATGAAACTTGCTCGGTAGTCCGATGGACTCCCAGTGGGCCCATTTCGCGGCAGTTTTCGGGTGTAAAGCGGCTTCCTCGCCGTCGGTCGCGGTTGGGTCTTCCGGGAAGGTGCGGATCAGCTCGGGATGGTTGGCCGCGCAGTGATAGCACTCGCGATTATTCTCCCAGACCAGTTTCCAATTGGCCTGCTCGATGATGGTCGACTGGAAGGCAATCTTCGTTTGATGCAGTTTATGCGGCAGAAAGTACGGCTCGATGTGCTGTCGAATCGGTTCGAAGTCCGGCGCCACCTGGCCTAGGCAAATCCATATATAGCCGCCCACGCTCGCGCAGTGGACCGCTTTCAGACCATGCTGCGATTTATCGAATTCACTGCCCATGTCGCGCGCCGCGATCAAGCGGCCATCGAGTGCGTAGGTCCACTGGTGATAAGGGCATACGAAGCGCGCCGACGTGCCGCGCTCCGCCGAACAAATTCTCGATCCACGATGCCGGCACGTATTGTGGAAGGCGCGCAGGCCGCCGTCGCGGTCGCGCACGACGAGGACCGGATACTCGCCGATCTGCACCGTCAAGTAGTTACCGGGATTCGGCACTTCGCAGTCGTGACCCACAAACAGCCAGTCGCGGTACCAGATCATGTCCAGATCGATTTGGTAATCCTCCTGGCTGCAATAGAATTCTCTTTCCAAGGCGGTCTCGGGATTACGTCCCCGCAGTCGGCGGAACATGGTATCGCGCGCAGTCATGATGGAGTCCTGGTTTTCAGATGTTTGTACGATACCAATATTCCGCCGCAAGCCAGTGCCCCGAAGCGACGTTTTTTACGAAATATACGACAGCGCAATTTGCGCCGGCGTGATTTACCCTGCCGGCGGCAGGTAGCGGTCGAGCCAGCCCGACATGCGGTCAGCGAGATCTTTGACGAAGCTGGGCCGCGTGAAGACATGATGCTGACCTGGATAAACGATTAGCTGCGCCGGCACTCCCAGGGTGCGCAGCGCCTGATACATCTGCTCACCGCCGTTGATCGGGACGTTGAAGTCCTTGTCTCCGCCCATGAACAGCGTGGGCGTATGAATACGGTCTGCGTGGAAAAACGGATACGATACCTTGAGCCACAGTGCCGTACTCTTCCACGGCGGCCCCAATTCATTGTTGTATTGCAGAACGTATTCATCGCTGCCGTACGTCGCTAGCTGATTGGCACTGCCGGCGCCGCTGATGGCGGCCTTGAAGCGAATATCGCTTGCGATGGTGTAATCGGTCAGTATGCCGCCGTAGCTCCAACCACCGATCCCGAGCCGATCTGCGTCCGCGATGCCGTTCGCGACCAGGTAATTGACACCGGCCAAGAGGTCCCCGACCTCTTTGTGGCCCCAATCGGCGAATATGGCCTTCGCGAAAGCGGCGCCGCGGCCGCTGCCGCCGCGATAGTTGACCCGCAGAACGACGAAACCCTTGGCCGCAAACATCTGCGGCTCGAATTGATAGCCATCCAGAACCAGAGAGTGTTCGTCTTGACCGTTGGGTCCGCCGTGGATCCACAACACCGTCGGATACTTACGGCCGGGGACAAAGGACGGTGGTTTGACGATGAGCCCATGAATCTCGGCGCCGTCCTTGCTCTTGAATCGGATGTCCTCGACGGCGCCGAGCTGCAACTCCGCAAGAAATGCGTCATTGTGCGCGGTGAGCTTGCGCAGCTGCCCGGCCTCGAGTGCATACACTTCGGCCAGCGCGCCGTCGTTGGACTCGAGCAGCGCCGTATGACCGCCTCCCGCGGACAGCGCAGAGACGACCAAGGGTCCCGCGGCGGCCTGGCGGGCGATCGCGCCGCTCGCCAGATCGACGCGAGCAGGGTATATCCTGCCATCGTCCTCCACCGCGATCATGATCGATGCCGAGTCGGCAGCAAACGCGTACGACATCACCGCGCGATCGAGCTTGTCAGTCAGCGAGCGGGACCCCCCGCCGGCGGCCGGCACCACGACAAGACGGTCCTGCATGTACGCGTTGAACTTGGGCTCCATGCCTTGCAGGTACGCGATCAGCGTCCCGTCCGGACTCCACGCGAGCTTTTGCGTGTTCGGCGCATACGGGCGCACGATGGTGCGCGGAGTCGCGCCCGCTTGCGGTTCGATGACATCAATGTCCTCGCGCCCGTCCCGGTCCGCCCCTTGTTCGTGCGTTCGAATGAAGGCGATCCGCCGGCCGTCGGGAGACCAGGTCGGCAGATCTTCGTTGAATTCCGGGTCGGCGGTTAACGGCTCGCTATGATTGCCGTCGACATCGAACAAGTACAGGTGCCGCCCGAGTCCGGCGCGGAGATATCCGTCTTCATCCTGTTTGAAGTGCAGCGCGTCGATCACGATGGGTTTGGGTGTCGGGCCCGCGACGCTCTGCCCCATCGTGAAGGCGAGGCGCTTACTGTCCGGCGCCCATGCGTACTCGCCGATGTCGCCGCTGACGCTCGTCAGCTGACGGGCGTCGCCGCCGCGGCGATCCAACAGCATGACCTGCGCTTTATCAGAGCCGGAAGGCGTGGCGAGGAACGCGAGATAGCGTCCATCCGGGCTCCACCTTGGTTTGGCCGTGCCGTCCGCCGCTGGCGTCAGCGCCAACCGCTGGCTGCCGTCCCAACTCACCATCCAGATCGCGCTGCGCGCCTCGTCGGCTTCGCGGTCGTTCGTCGTCACGACGTAGGCAACCCACCAACCGTCGGGCGACACCTGGGGATCGCTCAGATCCTGGACGCGGTAGAAATCATCAGGTGTCAGCGTCCGCTGAACTGCCGTCGCCTCTGTGGCCATGGCCCCCGCCGCACACAGCCACCCTAGTAAACTCGCGGCAATCTTGATCAATGTGTTCGCTCGCTCGTGAAGGGCGGGAATTACTCTCCTCCGCCGCCCTTGCTCTTGCCCCATCGGTAGCTCAAACGCGCGCCGAATACGCGCGGTTCGTTCCTTGTTTGACGCAAGTCGAAGTTGCCCTCGTTGGTGTAGATGATCGCGTTCTTATTGGTCAGATTGGCGACGTAGAGTTCGGTCAGCCAATGGGCGTCGGTCTGATTGAGGCCGAAACGCAAATTCACCACCGAATAGCCCGGCTGCAAGACGCGCGGCAGGCCGTTACTGCCCGAGGTTTGCAAATCGTTCCACATGTCGCCCTTGTGCGCGATGTCGAATTGCGCGTAGCCGTGGAGGGCATCCTTGATGGACGCTTCGTAGCGCGCGTTGGCGCTCCAGCTGAAGTACGGGTCGTAGGGCAATCGCTCCCCCGGCGACACGGCGAAACTGGCGTTATTGAAATCATTAGTCTGCACGCGCGCGTCGTTGTAGCTGGCCGAGAACTCCATGCTCAAGCCCGCGGACGATTGGTACTTGATGTTGCTTTCCATGCCATAGACCCGGGCATCCCCGACATTGGCGTTGAAACTGCTCGAGGGGCAGATATTGGGATCGAAAACCAGGGTCTGCAGATTCTTCCACGGCATGTAATAAACGGCGCCGTTCCACAGCAAATGCTTGTCGAGCATGGTGGATTTCCACCCAAACTCGTAATTGGTCAACGTGTCCGGCGTGAATTGCGCTGGAACCCCGTTGGCGGTGCAGCCGCTCGGCAGGCCGCCGTTGACGCCGCCGTCCCTGAAGCCCTGCGCGGCATCGGCATACAAGAGCAGAGTGTCGAGGACGTTGTAGCTGATGCCCACCTTGCTGTTCCACTTGTGGGACGAGCCGCCGTAGGTACTAATGGACTGCGGCTGGTACCAGAACCCTCCGTAGGTCGAGGTAGAAAAATTGGAGTGAAAATGGACGGTGCCCGCCTCGACGTGGAGCTTCGGCGTAATGTCAAAGACGAAGTTGACAAACTCCGTCGTTTGCAGATAGTCGGAGCGCGATACGTAACTGTACCAATCGTCAGGCGACGGCGGCAACGCTCCCTGGTTGTAATAGTAGGCGGTGGTCGCCTGCCACTGCTGGCCCGCGGTCTGCAAGCCGGGCATGTGATAGATGTTGGTGATGGGTTCGCGCGTCTTTTCCCAGTACAGACCGCCCAGCCAGTGGATAAACCCGCCTTCCTTCGATTGCAGGCGCAACTCGTTGGACCATCGCTCGATGTGCTGGTCATAATCGTAATACTGAGTTGGCGGCTTGCAGCCGCTGAAGCCGGCCCCGTTGACGGGGTCGGTGAGGCAGGTGTATGCCTGCTGCGTGCTGGCATTGAAAGACGTATCCGGGGGATTCGCGTACTGATTCAGGTACTGCATGTATTCCGAATACTCGTTGACCCAGCGATCGTCCTGCGCCCAATAGGTGCTGGCGTAGACCAGATCGCCGATGCCGACATCGCCGTCGAGATGAAAATCCAAGGTCTTCGTGTAGTACTGCTTGAACTCGGGCCCGAAGCGCACCACGGTGTTAGCCGGGAGGGGGCGTGCCGGGCCATCGACCAAATTTCCCAAGTAATCCATGGCGCCGCCGATGGTGGGGTCCTCGTCCCACGCGCCGTGGGTGAGTTGACGCTGATAGCTGTAGGTTACCGACGCCTTCCAACCGTCCGAAAATTTCTGTCCGAGCGCGATGCGGCCGCCGGTGACTTTTTCCACATTGTAGTTATTGCCCGCCCAGGCCGAATTATCCGAGACCGTGCCGTTGACCCAGGTCCGGGTCGTGAGTTGATTATTGATGAAGCCGCCGTGGTAGTCGCTGAAGGCCGAGATCCGTAACGCCGTCCAATCGGCAACGAGGGGTATGTTGATGAAGCCTTCGACGGTGCCGTTGTGCGTCCCGCCGTCAATTTTGCCGCCGTCAACGTCCACGCCGGCGCTGAACGCCGTCGGATCGGGCTTATTCGTGATGAAGCGCAGCGCGCCCGCCATGGCGCTGGCACCGTACGTCGTTCCCTGCGGACCGTTCAGCACCTCGATGCGCTCGATATCGTAGAAATGCAGGTCGGGCGTCGTGCCGTAGTAGTTCATCGACATGTCATCGAGCAGGAAGGCAGTCGTGGCGGTGTTCGCGTAGTTCGGGTTGCTGCCGTCGGACACGCCGCGCATGACGAAGGTCTGTGTGCCGGGACCGGCACTGACGAAGGAAATGGACGGCGTCTTCGTGGCGTAATCTTCGAATTGCGAGATCGCGAGATTCTGCAGGTCTTTGCTGGTGAAGACGTCGATGCTGATCGGCACGTCCTGCAGATTTTCCGTGCGCTTGCGGGCCGTGACAACGACCTCCTCGAGCGTGGTATCGGAGGAAGCGCCCGCCGCCCACGCCGGCGCCACGTGCATCGCCGCGGTGCCCGACAACGCAGCCGCGATGGCGAAGCTAAGCTTCGAACGCATACCGTGCGGCATGGCCACAGGTCCCGGCCTTACGCGTTTGGCCGCCGATCGCGCTGCTGTTGTACGCATCGCAACATCCCCTTTTTTTCCGATTTTCGTGGCACGCGCGCATGCCTTCTGCCTTTGGGATCATGTCGTGCGAAGGCGTGGCCTGTCAATGATTAACCGCCAGAGCTGATCGAGCGTTCAATAGACGACGAATCGCCCGGGCGCCGGCCCCTAGCTTGCGTCCGTGAAGCGTTCCATGGTGTCGCCAAGAGCGCGGCGGAGCGGTTCGAGCTGCGTCTCGAAATGTTTCCAGTAGCCAACCCCCGACGCGTACAAGGGTTGACGCACCTGCTCGGCGCTCGCCGTGCGGATGGGGCGCTTGGTTTCATGAAACGCGAGGCACGCAGGCTCGAAATCCAGCCCGCAATGCGTCAACAGGCGGCGGATGTTCGTCTCCGGATCGCGCACCAGGTGCTCGTACTGCAGATGCAGCACCTTGCCCGGCAGCACCGTGTCCCAATGGTCCATGAGGCTCAGGTAACATCGATAGTAGCGCCCTAAATCATCGAGGTCGTAGCTGAAGGACTGGCCTTCGGCGAAGTGCTGCTTGTAGGTGCTGAAGCACGAGTCCATCGGATGGCGGCGCACGTCGATGATGATGGCGTTCGGCAGCATGCTGTGGATGAGGCCCACGTGGCTGAAGTTGTTCGGCATCTTGTCGATGAAGTGCGGCCGTCCGCTGCGCAGCGGCGCCGTCTCCTCGATGTAGCGGCGGCCGAGGAGCGCGAATTGCGCGAGCGGCACGGCGCTGGCACTCTCCGGGTACGCGTCGTGCTCCGGGTTCGCATGGTCGAGCTCGCGGACGATGGTCAGCACATTCGGCAACTCGAAGGTCCCTTCGACGCTCGAATGGCTGGCTAGAATCTGCTCGACCAGAGTGGAGCCGGATCGGGGCAATCCGACCACGAAGATGGGCGCGGGATCGCCATGCCCGGCATGGGCGCGCTGCGCAAAGAACGCCGCGTTGAAACACTCGCGCACGCGCCGCGTCTTGTTCTCGAATACCCTGATATCAAACACAACCGTCTTGCGGCGGTGCCGATTGCCGGCCGCGTAGTGCTCGAACGCCGCCGCGTAGTTCTGCCGGTGCTCGAACGCGCGCCCGAGCGCGAAGTGCAGATGCGCCTGGTCCGTATCGTCGCCGCCATCGCCCTTCACCAGGGCCTGCATGGCCGCGATCTCGGCGTCGCTGAACACGTAGGTTTTCAGATCTGCGAGACTCCAATAGACCTCGCTGAAATTTGGATCGAACCCGAGGCAGGCCTTGTAGGCCTCCTCGCATTCGCGGCGATGGCCCAGAGTCTTGTGCAGATGACCGATCGAGAGGCGCAGGCGCACTTCGCCGGGATTGAGGCGCGCCGCTTCCTCAAAAGCTATCAGAGCGTCCGGCTGGCGCATCATGCGGGTGCACACATTGCCGAGCATGACCCAGTTCTTCGGGTTTTCCGGCTCGATGTTTAGCAAGTGACGAACCGCCGCCTCGGCCTCGGGGAGCCGCCCGAGATCGACCATGGCTTGGCACAGTCCACGCCAGGCAAGCGGCAGGTGGGCCGATTGCTTGAGGGCATGGCGCAGCAGCCGTTCCGCATCGGCGCCGCGGCTGACGCCGAGTGAAATCGCGGCCAGACCGCATACTGCCGCCACATGGCTCGCGTCAGCCTTCAGGATGTCGCGAAATATGAGCTCAGCCGTCTTGCGATCCTCGGCCACGAGAGCGGCGGTCGCTTCCTCGATACGGTGAAGTTGAGGATCCGTCAGTCGGGCGCGCTCATAGGCCACTCTCGCATCCGGGTATTTTTGAAGGTCGACGAGCACGTCGCCATAGGCAAGCCACGCGGTCGGAAGCGTTGGCGCGGCCGCGACGACCCGCTGAAGTTCCTCGCGTGCCGCCTCCAGCCGTCCGGCGCTGCGATAAGCGCGCGCCAGGTCGGTGCGTGCTTGCCAGAATTGCGGGGCTACGGAAACCGTGCGTTCGAGAGTCTCGATAGCGGCCGGTACTTTGTCTTGATCGAGGAGCGCGACCCCAAGCAGGCGCATGCTGTTGACGTCGCCGGGAGCCCTAGATTGAATGGCACGCAGCTGCCGCTCGGCGGTTGCGGCTCGCCCCGTGCGTAAGCTAGCCAGAGCCTGTCCGTAGGCGGCCCGTAACTCTGCTTGTGACCGGTCCTCCACAGGAATCGACGGCGTCTAAGTGACGGTGGCCGGAGCGGCGCGAAATTCGCGAAGCCGGCCGCCCTTGTCGCCGATCTTGCGCTCGGCGCTCGGCGGATATCCGAACTGAATGCGGTAGCACTTTGAAAAATGCGGCGGCGACTGAAATCCGCAAGCCGTCGTGATATCCATGATGGGCATCGCAGTCTGCAGCAGCAACTCGCGCGCGCGCCGCAGGCGCATCTCAAGATAGTAGTGCTTCGGCACGCAGTTCAAATCGCGCTTGAATAGGCGCTCGATTTGACGGCGCGACAGGCCCGTGGCCTTGGCGATTTTTTCCAGCGACAGCGGTTTCTCGATGTTTTCCTCCATCAGCTGCGCCACCCGAATCAACCCACGGTGCGATACGCCGACCTGCGCCCGCAGCGGAACGTATTGTCGATCCGTGTCCTTACGGACTCGATCGACGATGAATTGCTCAGAGACCAACTGCGAGATCCGCGGCCCTAACTTCACTTGAATGAGGTTCAGCATGAGGTCCAAGGGCGCCGTGCCGCCGGAGCAGGTAAAGCGGTCGCGGTCGATGGTGAACAACTGGTCGCTGATTCGAACCCTGGGAAACTCTTCACGCAGAGCCGAGAGATTCTCCCAGTGAATGGTCGCGCTGAAATTATCGAGCAAGCCGGCCCGTGCCAGCGCGTAACCCCCGGTACAGAGGGCGCCAAGCGGCACCCGGCGCTCGGCCAGCCGCCGAAGCGCCGTCAACAGCGCCGGCGATACTGCTTCGCGAACGTTGATGCCGCCGCAGACAAACAAAATATCGACCGCTCCCAACTTGTCGAGGGCGCCGGTCGGTGACAGATTGAGTCCGCTGCTGGCATCCGCAGCGCGCCCGTCCAAGCTAAGGACAGACCACTCGTAGACCTCGTTGCCGACCAAGCGATTTGCCATTCGCAACGGTTCAAGGGCATTCGCCACGGCGATCAAAGAATAGTTCGGCAAGGTTAGAAATGCGTACTTGCATTTGCGCAACACGGCGGGCGATTCCAAGGTGCCTCCGAGGGACAAAAGGAATAAGGATCGGGACGCCGCCATTATGCCCGCTTGCCTGCATCTTGTCTGTTTCCGACATATTGTTGTCGTTTTTCAGACGGTGCCCGGGCGCTTCCCAGCCCCATGCGTGGCCAGTTTCGCTCCGGCCTGGCGCATTTCCATAAGGGATTGTCGCAATTGGCGTCTTGTTTAGCGGCCCGGTAGTTAAACTGCCAGGCATGAAAACTCATGCCCGCGTCGTGGTGATTGGTGGCGGTGTGGTGGGCGTCAGTACGCTTTACCATTTGGCCCTGAAAGGTTGGACTGACGCGGTGCTGCTGGAGCGCGCCGAGCTCACCGCAGGATCAACCTGGCATGCGGCGGGCTTGCTGCCGCTGTTCAACATGAGCTACACGGTTGGCCAGCTGCACAAATATTCCGTGGACCTTTACAAGCGACTACCGGCTGAAACCGGCCAAGACGTGAGTTTTCACGTCACCGGCAATTTGCGCCTTGCGACCTGCCGCGATCGCATGGATGAGTACCAGAAATACTGCGGCACGGCCAATACCATCGGTGTGCCCTTCCAGGTGATTGGGCCCCAGCAAGTACGCGACCTATGGCCGTTGGTCGATTTAGGGGACGGCGCCGGGACGCCCAAAATCATCGGCGCGCTCTACCATCCCGATGACGGTCACATCGCTCCGGCGGATCTCACCATGGCGCTGCGCAAGGGCGCACGCAGCCGCGGCGCGCAAATCCATGAGCAGTGCGAGGTCACTGCGGCGAAGCGCACGCCCTCCGGGGAGTGGCATCTGACCACCAACAAGGGCGACATCGTTGCCGAGCACGTGGTTTGCGCCACCGGCAATTACGCGCGACAAATAGGGCGCATGTTCGGTCTCAACGTGCCCTCCATTCCCGTCGAACACCAATACATCGTGTATGACGAATCGCCCGAACTGAAAGCCTATCGTCAAGGCGGCGGACGGGAACTTGCGGTGCTGCGTGAGTCGGATCAGTCCTACTATTTGCGCGAAGAGCGCATGGGTTGGATATTGGGGCCCTACGAAGCGGGTGCCCCGGCGCGCTTCGCCGATGGCGTGCCCGACTGGTTCGGCAAGAGTCTGTTCGAAGGCGACCTGGAGCGTTTACTGCCGCATGTCGAGGCGGCGCAGCGGCGCGTGCCTTCGCTTGCAACCTGCGGCATCAAGGACATCGTGAACGGGCCCATTGCCTACACGCCGGACGGCAGTCCGTTGATCGGCCCCGCCTGGGGCGCCCGAAATTTATGGCTCAACGAGGGCCACAGCTTTGGCATCACCGCGGCCGGTGGTTCCGGCTGGCAGCTTGCCGAGTGGATAGTCGAGGGCGAGCCCGGCATCGACATGATGGCAGTCGATCCGCGGCGCTATGGACCCTACACCAGCAAGCGCTACGTGGTGCAAAAAAACGAGGAAACGTATCGAAACGTCTTCGTCATCCACTTTCCGGACGAGGAGCGTGCCGATGCGCGCCCCGCGAAGAGCAGCCCGGTATACGACAAGCTCGCGCGCATGGGCGCGGTGTTCGGGCAACGCTACGGCTGGGAGCGGGCCAACTGGTTCGCTCCGCCGGGAGTTCCGCCCAAGGATAAATGGAGCTTTCGCCGCTCGAATTACTTCGAGCACGTGGGCCATGAAGCCTTGGGCCTGCGTCAACGCGTGGGGGTCATCGATCTGACGCCGTTCACCAAGCACGAAGTGACGGGACCGGGCGCGGAAAGCTGGCTCGATGGCTTGGTGGCCAACAAAGTGCCGACCAAGATCGGCCGGATTGCACTCTGCCACGCGCTGACCCGCCGCGGCGGCATTCGCTCCGAGTTCACCATCACCAAGATCGCCGAGCAACACTACTATGTGGTGAGCGCAGGCGCCGCCGAGCGCTACGACAGCGACTATCTGCAGCAATTGCTGCCCCAGGACGGCAGCGTGACCTTGCGCAATATCACCATGAGCCGCGGTTGCTTCGTCGTGGCCGGACCGCGCTCGCGGGAGGTGTTGGCGAAACTGGTGGATGCACCGTTGGACAATGCAGCGTTTCCCTGGCTGACCGGGCAAGTGACCGAAGTCGGCCTCGCCACCGATGTGTATCTGTTGCGCGTAAACTTCGTCGGCGCGCTCGGCTGGGAGCTGCATTTCCCGATCGAGTATGCGCATCACCTGTTCGACTCGCTGTTCGCCGCCGGCGCGGAATTCAACATTGGCATGGCCGGCATGCGCGCGATGGAATCCCTGCGGCTCGAGAAGTCGTACCGCATGTGGGGCAGCGACCTGACNNCCCGACTACACGCCCTACGAGGCGGGACTGGATCGCTTCGTGCGCTTGGGCAAGGGCCCGTTCGTAGGTAAAGACGCCCTTGAAAAGCAAATTAAGGAAGGTATACCGAATCGCTTCGTTACTTTCGAAGTTCACGGCGTGACGGATGCCGATCCGCTTGGCAATGAGCCGCTGTTTGATCGGAAGGGCAACATCGTCGGGCGCGCCACCGCGGGCTACTACGGGCACGCCTTGCGCAAGAGTCTGGGCTTGGGTTACATCAAGCCGGAATTTGCGGCGGTCGGCGGCGACATCGAGATAGAGATCCTGGGCGAGCGCAAGCGAGCGACGATTCTCGTTGATTCACCGTATGATCCGGAGAACAAGGACTTGAAGGCCTAAGGCCAACCTAAGCGATATGAGCAGGCAATCATTTTCGGGACTGTCGCTGATCTGGCGCAGCCTCTCGCAGCATCGCAGTTGGCAGACGCAATGGCGCAAGCCCGAACCCAAGGCGCGCTACGATGCCATCATCGTCGGCGGCGGCGGCCATGGTCTCGGCGCTGCGTACTATCTGGCCAAGGAACATGGATTGACGAATATCGCCGTCCTGGAAAAGGGCTGGATCGGCGGNNCGCAATACCACGATCATCCGCTCGAATTATTTATTCAATGAAAGCGCGGCGCTTTACGATCATTCGGTAAAGCTGTGGGAGAACCTCTCGCAGGTACTCAATTACAATGTCATGTTTTCGCCGCGCGGCGTCATGATGCTCGCGCATACCGTGCATGACATTCAAGTGTTCAAGCGCCATGTGCATGCGAATCGTTGTAACGGGGTCGACAATGAATGGCTGGAGCCGGCCCAAGCCAAGGAATTCTGTCCGCCGCTCAACATAGAAGACAATATCCGCTATCCGGTGTTGGGCGCGGCCCTGCAGCGGCGCGGCGGCACGGCTCGGCACGATGCCGTTGCCTGGGGCTATGCGCGCGCTGCCGACGCTCTCGGCGTCGACATCATCGAGAATTGCGAGGTGACCGGCATTCGGCGCGGCCCGAACGGCGCCGTCGAGGCGTTGGAAACTACGCGCGGCGTGATTCAATCGCGCAAGGTGGGCGTATCCGCCGCCGGCCATACCAGCGTGATTATGCGCATGGCCGGCGTGCACCTGCCCTTGGAGAGCTATCCGCTGCAGGCCTTGGTGTCCGAGCCGGTCAAGCCTATTTTTCCGTGCGTCGTCATGTCCAACACCATTCACGCCTATATCAGTCAATCGGACAAGGGTGAACTGGTCATCGGCGCCGGCACGGATGCCTACACCTCGTATACCCAGCGCGGCGCTTTGCACATCAATACGCACACCTTGGATGCGATCTGCGAATTATTCCCGAACTTCCGTCGCTTGGCGATGCTGCGCAATTGGGGCGGCATCGTCGATGTGACGCCGGACCGCTCGCCCATCATCGCGAGGACCGAGGTCCCCGGCCTGTACGTCAACTGCGGTTGGGGGACCGGAGGTTTCAAAGCCACGCCGGGATCGGCGCATGTCTTTGCCTGGACCATTGCACGGGACGAGCCGCATCCGATCAATGCGCCGTTCACCATCGAGCGCTTCCGCGACGGATACTTGATTGACGAGGCCGCGGCAGCCGCCGTGGCTCACTGAACGGAACACCCGATGCTGCTCATTGTCTGTCCCTACTGCGGTGAACGCCCGGAAATCGAATTTACTTACGGCGGTCAGGCACATCTGGCGCGGCCGCACCAACCCGCGCAACTCGACGATCAAGCGTGGGCGGAATTTTTGTACATGCGCACCAATACCAAGGGCGTGTATGCCGAACGCTGGCGCCATGCACGCGGTTGCGGGCGCTTTTTCAATGCGCTGCGCGACACGACCACCGACCATTTCCTGGCCTTCTACAAGACCGGCGAAGCGCCGCCGGAGCGCACGGCATGAGTAGGGCGGCCGGCGGTTTGCGCACGCCCAGCGGCGGGCGGGTCGACCGGACACAGCGGGTCCAATTCGAATTCGACGGGCAACCGTACGAAGGGGTCGCGGGCGATACCCTGGCGTCGGCCTTGCTCGCCAACGGCGTGCATCTGACCGGCCGCTCGTTCAAGTATCACCGGCCGCGCGGCATTCTGGCGGCCGGGTCCGAGGAGCCGAACGCCCTGGTGACGGTGAGCCGGGATGCCGCGCGCGTGACGCCCAATCTGCGCGCGACTCAAGTCGAACTGTATGACGGCTTGATCGCCGAGAGCCAAAACCGTTGGCCGAGCTTGAAACGAGACTTCGGCCGCATCAACGACCTGTTGTCGGCATTTTTTCCCTCCGGCTTTTACTACAAGACCTTCATGTGGCCGAGGAAGGCCTGGAAATCGCTATACGAACCCGTGATTCGTCGCGCCGCAGGGTTGGGTCGTGCACCCACTCATGCCGATCCGGACCGCTATGCACAACGCTATGCGCATTGCGACGTGCTGGTCGTTGGCGCCGGTCCCGCTGGGATTGCGGCGGCGTTGGCAGCTGCCGGCAGCGGCGCTCGAGTCATTTTATGCGATGAAACCGCCGAATTCGGCGGCAGCTTGCTGGCCGAGACCAGTGCGCTGATCGACGGACAGACCGCACTCGCATGGGTACAACAAGGTATCGCGTCTCTGGCGAAAAACAACCGCGTGACATTGCTCGCGCGCACCACCGCCTTCGGCTATTTCCCGCACAATTTCATCGGTCTCAATCAGCGCCTGAGCGATCATCTTTCGCGTCCCCCTGAGGGCCGGCCGCGCGAGCGGCTGTGGCAGGTTCGCGCGCGGTCGGTGGTGCTCGCCACCGGCGCGATCGAACGCCCCTTGGTATTTCCCGGCAACGATCGGCCGGGCATTCTGCTCGCGGGTGCTGCGCACACTTATCTGAATCGATACGGTGTCCGCGTCGGCACGCGTGCGGTCATCGTGACCTCCGGCGACGATGCCTACCAGGCGGCCCTCGATTTGAAGAACGCAGGCGTCGAGATTGCCGCCGTCGCGGATCTGCGTTCGGAGGTTGCGGGCGCCCTCCCCGACGCCGCGCGCCTCGCAGGGATCGACATACTCCCGGGATCGACGGTACTCGGTACCGAAGGGGATTTGCGCGTCAATGCCGTCACCGTCGGCCGAGTGCACGGCGGCAAGGTGCAAGCCGAACAACGCATCCTATGCGACGCGGTCTTGATGTCCGGCGGATACACCCCGAGCGTGCATTTGTTTTCTCAATCGCGCGGCAAGCTCAAGTGGAACGATGCTCTCAAGGCATTCGTGCCGGGAGTGTCGGCGGAGCGCGAGCGTTCGGCGGGCGCGTGCCGCGGAGTCTACGATCTTGCCGACGTGCTGGCGGATGGTGCGGCAGCCGGTGCTGCGGCGGCCGGTGCCGCCGCGGGCGGCGGGGCGCGCCGCTTCATGGTGGACGCGTTCAAGCGCAGCAGCGAATCCTACTTAGGTGCGCTACCGCAAGCGCAAGCACCGAGTAACGATAAGTCCTTCGTCGACTGGCAGCACGATGTCACCTCGCGTGACCTCGACCTCGCCACCCGCGAAGGTTTTCAATCCATCGAACACGTCAAGCGCTATACCACCACGGGTATGGCCACCGATCAGGGCAAGACCTCGAATCTCAACGCCATGGCCATCGTGGCCAAGAGCCTCGATGTATCGATCCCACAAGTGGGACTGACCACGTTTCGCATGCCCTACACGCCCGTCACCTTCGGCAGCATGGCCGGCATCTCGCGCGGCGATTTGTTCGATCCGGTGCGTACCACGCCGACCCATCCCTGGGCGCAAGCCAGAGCCGCGGTATTCGAGAATGTGGGCTTATGGAAACGAGCGCGGTATTTTCCGCGCGGCGGCGAGGACATGCATGCTGCGGTGGCGCGTGAATGCCGCGCGGTGCGCAGCGCATGCGGAATATTCGATGCCTCGACGCTCGGCAAGATCGAAGTCGTCGGCCCCGATGCGGCCGAATTCATGAACCGCTTGTATGTCAACAATTGGTCCAACTTAAGTTTAGGCCGTTCGCGTTATGGGATACTGCTTCGCGAAGACGGCTTCATCTATGACGATGGCGTGGTGGCGCGCACCGGCCCGGATCGTTTCCACGTGACCACCACCACCGGCGGCGCGCCGCGCGTCCTCGCATTGATGGAGGATTACGCCCAAACCGAATGGCCGGAACTCAAGGTGTGGCTCACCTCGACCACCGAGCAATGGGCCGTCATCGCCGTGCAGGGCCCTCAATCGCGGCGAGTGCTCGAGACCCTGGTTGAGGGAATCGATATCAGTTCGGCGTGGCCGCACATGAGCGTCGCTCGCGGACGCATCTGCGGTGTGCCGATGCTGCTGTTTCGCGTGAGCTTCACGGGTGAATTGGGATTCGAAATCAACGTGCCGGCGGACTTCGGCCTTGGCGTGTGGGAGGCGGTGTATACGGAAGGCCAGGCGCACGGCATCACCGAATACGGCACCGAGACCATGCACGTGCTGCGCGCGGAAAAGGGCTACATCATAGTCGGCCAGGACACCGACGGCACCGTCACGCCCGACGACGCCGGACTGACGTGGGCCATCGGCAAGCACAAGGCGGATTTCGTCGGCAAGCGCTCTCTGGAGCGCCCCTCCATGAAATCAGCCCATCGCAAACAGCTGGTCGGTCTGCGCACCAAAGACCCACGCACGGTGCTCGAGGAAGGAGCGCAGGTGGCCGCAAAGTCCGGCCAGAAACCACCCATGGAACTGATTGGTCATGTCACCTCGTCTTATGCGAGCAGCGTGCTGGGCCATTCGATTGCCTTAGGCGTCATCGAGAGCGGCCGAGCCCGTCTCGGGCAGACCCTGTATGTGCCCATGCCCGATGGCGACCTCGAGGTCGAAGTCACCTCACCGGTTTTCTACGATCCCGCCGGAGCCCGCATCAA
Source organism: Gammaproteobacteria bacterium (assembly GCA_003165495.1). Lineage (GTDB taxonomy): Bacteria > Pseudomonadota > Gammaproteobacteria > Steroidobacterales > Steroidobacteraceae > Bog-1198. Next base: position 19,840 of record PMMB01000125.1, read on the forward strand.
TGCCTGAAGTTGCGACACGCAGCCTGCCGCCGGTGCCGACGACGCAATGGTTGAAGCCAAAGCCGCCCGCGCTGCGCTTCATTCTGCACGGTACCGTCGCGGCGCGCGCCGCTGCAGCGCCGGTGTGGGGAGTCGCATTTGCCGAGGTACCCTGCCGCGCCGTGGCGCAAAAAACGCGTGCGACATTGTGGCTCGGCCCCGATGAGTACCTGCTGTTGGCTGCCGACATAGAGTCGGAGTCTGCAACTGCAGACGCACTCGAGCGCGCCTTGGGCGACCTGCCGCATGCCCTCGTCAATATCAGTCACCGGCAATTTGCACTCGAGGTGAGCGGCCCCCATGCGGCGACCATTTTGAGCGGCGGCTGTCCTCTTGATTTGGACCTCGGTGAATTTCCCGTAGGCATGTGCACACGGACCGTACTGTCGAAGGCCGATATCGTGCTTTGGCGAACTCGCGAGGACGCGTTTCACCTCGAGGTGT
>PMMB01000262.1 GCA_003165495.1 Gammaproteobacteria bacterium
GATTCGGTCAACTGAGTCGCGGTGGGATTGAGAATGTACTTGCCGTCCAAATAGCCCACGCGTGCGGCGCCAATGGGTCCCATGAACGGCATGCCGGAAATGGCCAGTGCCGCCGAAGCGCCGAGCAGCGATGCGATGTCGGGGTCGACTTCGGAGTTGACCGAGAGGACGGAGGCGACCACCTGTACATCATTGATGAAGCCTTCCGGGAACAGCGGCCGTATCGGCCGGTCGATCAGGCGCGACGTCAGAGTCTCTTTCTCGGTTGGGCGGCCTTCGCGCTTGAAGAAGCCGCCGGGGATGCGGCCCGCCGCGTAGGTCTTTTCCTGGTAGTTCACCGTCAGCGGGAAAAAATCGCGTCCGGGTGTCGCCTTCTTCAGGCCCACCGCCGTCACGAGCACCACTGTGTCGCTCATGGTGACGAGCACCGCGCCGTCGGCCTGACGTGCGAGTTCGCCCGTCTCAATGGTTACGGTGTGATCACCAAATTTAAAGCTTTTTTTGATAGCGCTCACGTAGAGCCCCTTTGCGTAATCGGAAATGTAAAGACGAAAGCCGAATGCATCCAAGCACCTGGCCTGCGGCGGCGCCTGTTAGCGGCGTAACCCTAAGCGTTCGACCAATTGCGTGTACGTGTCCGGAGTTCTGCTCTTGAGATAATCGAGCAGCTTGCGGCGCTGGTTGACCATCTTGAGCAGCCCNNGTGAAATGCTGGCTCAAGCCGTTGATGCGCTCGGACAACAAGGCAATTTGAACTTCGGGGGAACCGGTGTCCTGCGCGCTGCGCTGGAATTTACCGACGACGCCCGTTTTTTCTTCTCGAGTAAGTGGCATTGAAATCAAACCTCAATCAATAACTTAGACCTTTTAAGAAGGCGCGCATTGTACGCGTCGCGGCACTCGCCCTCAAGCAGGGATTCGCCGCTGTTGAAATAAGACTGACGAAACAAGCCGCAGCGGAACCAAGCGGCCTGCCGCCTCAATTTCCCCCAAACCCAGAAAACCCAATCCGGCCGCGTAGATACGCACGGTACCCGGTAAGGTTCCGAGCGGTTCCAGCGGAACCGAGACGGTCTGCCCCTGACGAAACGCACTGACCCCGCCCGCGGGCAGATCCAATCGCCGCCAAGCCGTCAGCGCGGCATCCACCGGCAGCAGCACGTCCTCCCGTTGCACGGGGCTCAAGGAATCCAGCGCCTCGAAGGACCATTGCGGTTCTGCACCAAATGGCGCTACCCCGAGTCTGCGGAGCGCCGCCAAATGGGCAATCGTCCCCAGTTGCGCCGCCAAGTCCTCCGCAAGGACTCGGATGTAGGTGCCCTTCGAACAGCGCACGTCGAATGACAAATTGGGCGGCTGCCAATCGAGCAGGCGCATGTCATGGATGGCAATGGCGCGCGCGGTTCGCTCTCGAGTGAGCCCCAAGCGCGCGTATTTGTACAGCGGCTTGCCGTCCTGCTTGAGCGCGGAATGCATGGGAGGCACTTGGGCATATTCGCGCGGAAAACTGCTCAGTGCCAGCTCAAGCTGCTGCGAAGAGTAATGCGGTAATTCACGCCTTTCGATCACTTCGGATTCGCGATCGGCACTGGGCGTGCGCTCGCCGAGGCGCACCATCACGCGGTAGGTTTTGTCGGCATCCAAGAGTTGCGCACCGAACTTGGTGGCTTCGCCAAAACAGATGGGCAGCAATCCCGACGCCAGTGGATCGAGAGATCCGGTGTGTCCCGCCTTGCGGGCATTGAACAGGTGCTTGACGCGCGCGACGGCGCCCGCGGAGCTTATTCCTACGGGCTTGTCGAGCAGTAGAATGCCGTGGATGTCAGCCGGCACTACCGCTCTCTCGGCGAAGGGTCGCCTTCATCGACCACGTGACCCTCGTCCTCAGCCGCGCCCGCAGCTTGTGCGGCGGGCTTATTGACCGAGTCGATCAACTGGGTCAACCGCACGCCGTGTTCGATCGAGGTGTCGAGTTCGAAACTCAAGGTCGGCGTATAGCGAATCATCAAGGAACGCGATAGCGCGTTGCGCAAGAATCCGGCGGCGCTCTCCAGACCCCGTTGCACCTTCGGATCGGGGCCGTCCCTGCCGAAGACCAGGTAGTAAACACGCGCCGTGCGTAAATCGCCCGTGACGCTGACAGCCGTGATCGTCACATTGCCGATGCGCTCGTCCTTGACATCGCGTCGCAGCAACTCCGTCATCTCGCGCTGGATCTGCTCACCCAGTCGCCGCGCACGCGGATTGTCTTTGGCCATACTTTTTAGGCGCTACGCGCCGAATTTAACGGGGTCGAAGCGACCCCGTCCGACATTTAAATTAAAGAGTGCGCGCAACTTCTACTCGGGAATAGCACTCGATCTGGTCGCCTTCCTGCACATCGTTGTAGTTCTTCACGCCGATACCGCACTCGGTTCCCGCACGTACCTCGTTGACATCGTCTTTGAAGCGCTTTAAGGATTCCAACGCGCCCTCAAAGATGACGACGTTGTTGCGCAACACGCGAATCGGAAAGTTGCGGCGCACGTAGCCGTCGATCACCATGCAACCTGCGACCGTCCCGAATTTGCTCGAGCGAAATACGCTGCGCACCGCCGCGAGCCCCACGATTTGCTCCTTGACCTCGGGCGCCAGCATGCCCGTGAGCACCGCCTTGATGTCATCGATGGCTTCGTAAATGATGCTGTAGTAGCGAACATCGACGCCGTGCTCCTTGATGGCGGCGCGGGCCGCGGCGTCGCCGCGCACATTGAACGCAATGATGCGTGCCTTGGAGGCGGCGGCCAGCGTGACATCGGATTCGGTTAAGCCCCCGACACCGGAGGCCACGATGTTCACGGCGACTTCGCCGGTCGATAAACCGTTCAGCGCATCGCGCAATGCCTCGGCGCTGCCCTGCACATCGGCCTTGACCAAGAGTTGCACCAAATCAGCCTTGCTCTCTCCCATGGTCGAGAACACGTCCTGCATGTTCGCGCTCTTCTGCGCGAGCTTGACGTCGCGCGACTTGGACTGGCGATGCATGGCGACCTCGCGCGCCTTGCGCTCGCTCTC
>PMMB01000291.1 GCA_003165495.1 Gammaproteobacteria bacterium
GCTCAAGCCTCGCCCTTCATGACGGGCGCGACCTCGTTACAGACCAAGACCTTCGGGCGCTCCGGCGGCAGCAGCGCCGCGAGTGCCGCAGCCTACCGTGCCGGTGAACGCATCCGCGATGAACGCATTGGCAAGACCTATGATCATTCCGAGCGCCAGGACGTCGTGCACAAGGAGATCGTGCTGCCGAGCCAATTCGCCGATGACGAAATGGCGTGGGCTCGTGGTCGAGCCAGTCTCTGGAACGCAGCTGAAAGCGCCGAGACGCGCAAGAATGCACGAGTCGCCCGCGAGTATCTCGTCGCGCTGCCGGTCGAACTCTCGCCACCGCAGCGGCTTGGGCTGGTTAGAGGGTTTTCGCAGGAGCTCTCTGATCGCTACGGTTTTGCGGTTGATTTCGCCATTCATGCGCCGCGTGACTTTCCGGGGAGCGATCCGCGCAATTTTCATGCGCACCTGCTCGCGACGACCCGCGAAGTAACGTCCGAGGGTCTGGGCGCTAAAACGACGCTGGACATGAACGACGGCAACCGCCGCAAGCTCGGCCTGGAGCCCGCGATCAATGAACTACTGCATGTGCGAGAACGTTGGGCGACTGTCACGAACGAGGCGCTGCAAGACGCGCACATCGCTGCGCGCATCGATCATCGCAGCCTCGAAGCGCAGGGCATCGATCGCGAAGCGAGGCCATATATCCCACGGGCTGCATTCGAAATGGAGAGGCACGGATATCGGAGCGTGGTGGCTGACCGCATGCGCGAAGAATATCAGAGGCGAGTGCAGGCACGTCTGGAGAGGGTCGCCGGCCGAGAGGTGTCCACCCACACGGAACAGACCGCCGCGGAACCGACCGCCAGGGGACCCGCTGCCAAGCCTCAAAGTCTCGAGGACATTCGGCGAGAAGCCCGGGAGAACTGGCTGCGTCTTCGGCACAGCCAAGGCCAAAGTCACGCTGATGCCGCTCCGTCCGTCACGATGGATCGCGTTCATGATGACGACCTCACGCGCTGAATTCCCTTTACGCCTGAGGGGCGGCCTGTGATCCGAGCGATCGCGTATGCATCTTGCTACGTGTATTCACCCGCCGGGACGGGAGCGGTGTGCGAGCGTTCACGCCTGTTGCGTGCATTGCTGAAGGCCGGGGATGCGACCTTCATGCGCAAATACGCCGTGCGCGTCCGCCAACAAGCCAAAGACTCGCCGCTACTGGCAGGCTTCTTCGACGCCACAGATGTCTTGGTTCCGGTGCCGGGAAGTGCGCCGTACATTGCGGGAGGCTTGTGGGCGGCCGAACATCTCGCGGTTGCGTTAGTCAATGAAGGTCTCGGAGCGGCTGCGTGGACTGGATTGCGCCGTATACGTGCCGTGCGTAAGTCCGCGACCGCCGCGCCGGGTGAACGCCCGACCGTGAATCTACACTATGAGTCTTTCGTCATCGAACGCCCGACGACACCTCCCGAAAAAATCGTCCTCATAGACGATGTGGTCACCAAGGGAAGGACTCTATTGGCCGCGGCCAGCCGCGTGCGCGAGGCATTCCCTTGCGCCCAAATTCGTGCGTTTGCGCTGGTTCGAACCATGGGGTTTTCCGGCGTCCAACAATTGTTGGATCCATGTAAAGGGGAAATTAGATGGAGGGCCGGTGATGCGCACCGCAGCCCGTAGGTGGCTACCTTGGGCGCGTACTGACCGGTCGGGGATATAAGTCATTTAAACTTTTGACGTTTTGACGGGCGGTTTCAAAGGGTCGATGCAACACCTTCTACAATGAGTATGTAAGGAGGTTACGTGTATGCCGAGCGCGAAGCAGTGGTCTGCGGCTGAGCGGATTCAGATGTGGCGTCGCTACAAAGCTGGGGAGTCGGTGAGGAGTATCGGCCTAGCGCTGGGTCGCGCAGGAGGATGCATTTTCTCGTTGCTGGTGCCCGCGGGAGGCATTGCCCCGCAGCCTCGTCGGCGCGCCCCTCGGGTACTCTCATTCGAGGAGCGTGAGGAGATCTCTCGAGGGCTGGCGGCGAGTGTCTCGATACGCTCGATTGCTCGGCGTCTGGGCCGAGCGCCCTCCACGGTGAGCCGGGAGGTGCGGCGGCATAGCGGGAAGAATTACTACAACAATCCCTATCGAGCCAGAACGGCGGACTTTCGCGCCTGGAATAGGGCGCGGCGTGCCAAGCGGTGTCTTCTGGACTTGAATCGTGCGTTGCAGAGGGCGCTGGCAGGTAAACTGCAGCTCGATTGGTCCCCTGAGCAGATCTCGGGGTGGCTCAAAGAGCAGTATCCGGCTGATGAGAGCATGCGAGTGTCGCACGAGACGATCTACCGCACCCTATTCGTACAAGCGCGCGGAGCGCTGAAAAAAGAGCTCCTGGGGCATCTGCGCGGCAAGCGTCGAATCCGCCGCTCGCGGGTGGCGCGCAAGAAGGATGGGCGTGGCCAGATCGCCGATGCGATCTCCATCCGGGAGCGGCCGGCGGAGGCCGAGGATCGAGCCGTTCCCGGGCACTGGGAAGGGGACTTGCTGCTGGGCTCTAAGAGCAGCCAAATTGCCACTCTGGTCGAGCGTCAATCGCGCTTCACCACGCTCGTCAAAGTGCCGCGTCGGGAGACCGATGTCGTGGTTGGCGCGCTTGCTCGGCACATCCGCAAGCTCCCCACGGAACTGCGACGTTCATTGACCTGGGACCGAGGCCGAGAGATGAAGCATCACAAAGACTTTACCGTCGCCACCGATGTGAAAGTCTACTTCTGCGACCCATCGAGTCCCTGGCAGCGCGGTACCAACGAGAATACCAATGGGTTGCTGCGTCAGTACTTTCCTAAAGGAACCGATCTGTCTGGATACAGCCAAGCGTATCTGGACAAGATTGCTCTGCGCCTCAATCAGCGTCCGAGAAAGACTTTGGGATTTAAAACCCCTGCGGATAGACTTCAAGCAAGTGTTGCACTGACCGATTGAAACCGCCCGTCAAAACGTCAAAACGTCAAGGAAATATATGCGCAACCATACGCGGGCTACTGTTTATTTCTCGGCCGATATATTCAAGGCCTTACGAATGAAGGCTGCCGCAACTCATCGTTCAATATCAGAAATGGTGAATGAGGCAGTAAGGGACGCATTGGCCGAAGACGCAATCGATCTCGATGCATTTACATTGCTTCGAGACGACGCGGTTACCTCCTTCGATTCATTTGTTTCTGGTCTGCGGCGGCGTGGCACGCTATAGGGTTCTGCTCAAAGCGGCCGTCGTCGGGGAATATGAGGCGATCGCCGCCGGGTCCTCTGGACGATCGCTGCGCTGATAGTTGATCCGCGGCCTGCGGAGGCCACAAAGCTGCCCGAACGCGAAGATCACCATCGAATTTGCATAAAACAGCACCGAGTCATATATCAGATTGACGATCTTCATAAGCAAGTTACGGTTTTTAGAATTGCCCATCGTAGACGCCAAAACCTCACCTGGTAGCCGCCCGCTTCAGGGTCTGACTCAAGGCGATTTGCAAGATCGCCTTAAGCGTGCGTTAGCGAGCGCAGATGGCGTGATGGGCGCTCATTGCGTACACGAATTGTGGATGCGCGGCGAAATGTCTATTAACATTGAGCGTGCGCTGGAGAGACTGTGGGCACGGGCCGCGGTATCGGTCCCGGAATGGCTGCCGATGCGCTACATCGAGTGGCTGCCCATCGTGTATGACATTGCGCTCGAGTTTCGCTGTATCGATAAGGGACGATCGAACATTTACTTGGTGCTTCTCGACTATCAGGACCGTGATGGGGCGTATGGCGTGTATGTGGGAATGAGCAAGTACAGTCCGGCGCAGCGCTTTGATCAGCACAAAGGAGGTATCCGCGCGGCGGGCAGCGTATTGAAGCGAGGCATCGAAGTGCTGACTGGACCGACCCTGCATTTGCAATATATCAAGCGCTCGGAGGCTTCTCGCATCGAGGAGGAGCTGGCGCTGGCCCTCGCTTCGGCAGGGTTGCGGGTTATGGGTGGGCATTAACAATTTCTTCGGAGGCTTTTTTTCTTGATTCTCATCGGTATGTTTGATTCACCCTTTGTGCGCCGTGTCGCCGTCAGCATGAATCTACTCGGGATGCCGTTCGAGCACCGCAATTGGTCCGTCGGCAAAGACTTCGAATTGATCCGGCAATTCAATCCCTTGGGCCGAGTGCCGACCCTGGTCCAGCCCGACGGCGAGGCGCTGATCGAATCCGCCGCCATTTTGGATTTTCTGGATGAGTGCGCAGGTCCGGAACGCGCGCTCATTCCGCGTGCGGGTAAGGATCGGCGCGAGGCGCTGCGGATCTTGGCGGTTGCCACGGGTGCGGCGGAGAAGGGCGTAACTCAAGTCTATGAAACTGTGTTTCGACCTTCGGAGAAGCGCTATCGGCCTTGGATGGAACGTTGCCACACGCAAATGCATGCGGCGCTCGCCGAGCTCAATCGCCTGTCTCAGGCCCGTGCCGGGGAATGGCTGATCGGCAATCGCATGACCCAGGCGGATATCACTGCGACCTGTGCGTACACGTTCTTGGTCGACGCGCTGGCCATCAACCGTGCCACAGTTGCCTATCCTGGGCTTGCGGCGATTGCCGAGCGCTGCGAAGCGCTGCCGGAATTTCGTTCAGTCAAGGCCGAATGGTTTCCGCCCGGCGAGAACAGCTGATCCGCTGCTCGCGCGCTGCGCGAGAGGATTTGGTTTGGGTGTCTCCCGCGGTGTTCACGGCCGAAGAATGCCCTACAATGCCGCCATGATTACCGTACACCACCTCAACAACTCACGGTCGCAGCGGGTGCTGTGGTTGCTCGAGGAGTTGGGGGTGGCCTATGAGGTGAAGCGCTACCAACGGGACGCGAAAACGATGTTGGCTCCGCCGGCGCTGCTGGCGGTACATCCGTTGGGAAAATCCCCGGTCATTGTTGATGGCACGGTCACGGTGGCAGAATCGGGAGCCATCATCGACTACCTGATCGATCACTATGGGGGCGGACGACTAATACCCCCTGCGGGCACCCCGGAGCGTCTGCGATATACCTACTGGCTGCACTATGCGGAAGGATCGGCAATGCCGCCGCTCTTGCTCAAATTGGTGTTCGATCGTGTCGCGAACGGCCCCGCGCCGTGGCCCATCAGCGCCGTTGCCCGACGCATCGCCGGCACGGTGCAGAATTCGTTCATAGGCCCGCAGCTGAAACGGCATTTGGACTACATGGAGGCTGAGCTTGCGGCGCACACCTGGTTCGCCGGTGAGGAGTTCAGTGCGGCGGATGTGCAAATGAGTTTTCCCTTGGAGATCGCAGTTTCGCGCGCGGGTTTGAATGCCAGCCGGCCCCACTTGATGGCCTTCCTCGATCGCATTCACGCGCGCGCCGCCTACAAGCGCGCGCTGGAACGCGGCGGCCCCTATTCCTTCTAGGCAGCCGCATGAGCCGCGCCTTCGTCCGCGAATCTGACCAGGATCCCGATGAACTCCTGCCTGATCGCGCCATCAGTCCGCATACGAACTTCGTCACTCCCCACGGGCTGCAACAAATCGAGTTGCGTGTGCGTGAGCTCGAGGCGGCGCGCCAGGCAGCGCGCGCGCAACAAGACGCGCCTGCGGTGGCGCGTCACGCACGTGATCTGCGCTACTGGACGCAGCGTCAAGCGGGCGCCAAGGTGGTCGAGCCGCTGCAGGATCCACAGGCCGTACGCTTCGGCGTGCGCGTGACTCTGCATTTCGATGATGGAACCGAACAGACTTTTCGCATCGTGGGGGAGGATGAAGCAAATCCCTCACAGGCGCTGTTGAGTTGGACGTCGCCGCTGGCAAAAGCGGCCATCGGCGCGGTGCCGGGAGATGTTCTTAACGTCCTGGACCGCGAAGCTGAGGTGTTGCGTATCGAGTCTTAATACTTATAAGGGGGAGTTACCATGTGGAAGTCGCTGAAGGTTGGAGCGGCATTGTCGGGAGTTTTGTTTTTCGGTCTAACAGCGTGCAATCAGGCGCCACCTGCGTCCAAAGCGCCCAAGGGCCCCTCCCTTGCGAGCCAGGCATGGAACAAGCTCACGGCGGGCTTTATCCAAAGTTACTTCGACGCCCGCCCTTTCTTCGCCGCGCAATCCGGCCGCCACGAATACGACGGCCAGCTGCCGGATCTCAGCAATCACGGAATCAGGCGTGAAATCGCCCGCCTGCATGATGAGCGCAACCAAGTCGCCGCGGTCGATCCGAAGACTTTGGAGCCGCGAGAGCGCTTCGATCGCGAATACCTGCTCGCCGTCGTCGACAGAGATTTGTTCTGGATGGAAAAGGCGAAGTACCCATTCAGCAACCCGGGTTGGTATATAGACAAAATCGATCCGGATATGTACTTGAGCCGCAACTACGCGCCGCTGAATGTGCGCATGAAGGCCTACATCAAGTACGCGCGCGGAATCCCTAGGATGGCGGGCGACATCAAAGCGAATTTGCAATCACCGTTACCCAAGACCTACGTGGAATTGGGCATCGCGCAGTTTGGCGGAATGGCTGATTTCTATTCGAAAAACGTGGCGGCGACCTTCGCGTCGGTGAGCGATCCCGATCTGCAAAAGCAGCTTAGCGATGTGGATACCGCCGCGGCGCAGGCGATGGATGCCCTGAAGCAGACCCTGGTGGAGGAGCGCAAGAAAGCGAACGACAAGTTTGCGTTAGGCCCAGACCTGTACGCGCAAATGGTCGCGCAGACCGAGCACGTGAACTTGGCCGTAGATCAGATCGAAGCTGCGGGCCGCGCCGACCTCGAGCGTAATGCGGCGGCGCTCAAGGCTGAGTGCGCCACGTATGCGCCGAAGGAGACGTTGCTGCAATGTATTGCGAAGATGTCTGCTCACAAGCCGAAAGACGGCGCCGTCGAGGCCGCGCGCGCCCAGTTGGGGATGCTCAAGGACTTCATCGTCAAGAACAATGTGGTCTCGATACCGAGCAATGAAGAGGCATTGGTCGCCGAAGCGCCGCCCTACAATCGCTCCAACGCCGCGTTCATCCAGGTGCCCGGGCCCTACGATCACGGGGTTGCGTCCACATACAACATTGCGCCGCCCAACCCCAAGTGGAGCAAGACCGAACAAGCGGCCTATGTTCCAAGCGAGGCGACGCTGCTGTTCACCTCGGTGCATGAGGTGTGGCCGGGACATTTCTTGCAGTTCCTGCATTCGAATGCCAATCCCTCGAAGCTCGAAGCCTTGTGGGTGGGATATGCGTACGCGGAGGGTTGGGCGCATTACTGCGAAGAAATGATGTATGAGAAAGGTCTGGGTAAAGGCGATCCGGAGAAGCATATCGGTCAGATCACCGACGCCCTACTGCGGGACGTACGCCTCTTGTCGTCCATCGGACTGCACACTCACGGCATGACCGTAGCGCAATCCGAGAAGATGTTCAGGGAGCAGGCATTTCAAGATCCGGGCAACGCGCGCCAGCAGGCTGCGCGAGGCACCTATGATCCGGCGTATCTGAATTACACGCTGGGCAAACTCATGATTAGGAAACTGCGGACCGACTGGATCGCCAAGCACTTGAGGGACGGTTCGACGGCGGCACCCGCCGACGAACAAGCCCTTTGGCATGACTTCCACGACCAGTTCTTGTCCTACGGAGGCCCGCCGATTCCCCTGCTGCGCAAGGAAATGTTGGGTGAGGAGGGAGGCCTACTCTAAAGGGTCGCGCGAGCTAATTGATGGCAACGATGATCCCGCTGTCCGCCCAACTGCCGAGTAAGCTTGCGGCGCGCAGCGGGATCTCATCCTCGGGCAGCCACTCGGCGAGCGACTCGCAGATGTCGCCGAAGCTGTCGCCGCGCAGCGCCGAGTCGAGCGC
>PMMB01000146.1 GCA_003165495.1 Gammaproteobacteria bacterium
ATCGGGCACACTCAAGGCACACTCATGGCAGAGCGGTCGTTTGCACGGGAAGTTCAATCGCTCCGGCTCGGAGCCGGCGAGGTATTTGAAGGCGAGGCCATACTCGCCGTCACCAAGGCGTTGCTGCAGGCGGGCGTGTCGTACGTCGGCGGCTATCAGGGCGCACCCGTCTCGCACTTGATGGACGTTCTCGCCGATGCGCGCGAGATACTGGATGAACTTGGCGTTCATTTCGAATCGAGCGCGTCCGAGGCCGGTGCGGCCGCCATGCTGGCCGCGTCGATCAACTATCCTCTGCGAGGCGCGGTTACGTGGAAGTCGACGGTCGGCACCAATGTGGCGTCCGATGCGCTTTCCAATTTGGCGTCGGCCGGCGTGCAGGGCGGTGCATTGATGATCGTCGGTGAGGACTACGGCGAAGGCGCAAGCATCATGCAGGAGCGTACGCATGCGTTTGCAATGAAGTCGCAGATGTGGCTGCTTGATCCGCGTCCTGATACGAGCGCGATCGTCGATATGGTAGAGCGTGGTTTCGAGCTGTCGGAGGCCAGCCAAACTCCCGTCATGCTGATGTTGCGAATTCGCGCCTGCCATATGCACGGCTCTTTCATCGCCAAGAATAACATCGCCCCGCAGTTCAGGATTCAGGATGCACTCGAGAATCCTCAGCGCTCGGCGGGCCGGATCATTCTCCCGCCGGCAACTTACGCACAGGAACAGGAGAAGGTGGTTACTCGATGGCCCGCCGCGGTGCGTTTCATAATCGATAACCAAATGAACGAAATGCATGAAGGGGATCTGGACGACATCGGCCTCGTCATTCAGGGCGGTCTCTACAACACGGTATTGCGGTCCTTGGAAATGATGGGACTGGCGGACGTCTTTGGAAAGTCGCGGATTCCTTTGTATGTGCTCAATGTTACCTACCCCCTCGTCCCGGAGGAGTTCGTCAAGTTCGCTTCGGGCAAGCGAGCGATGCTGATCGTCGAGGAAGGTCAGCCGGAATACATAGAACAGAGTGTGAATCAATTTCTGCGCAATGCGGATATTCAAACCCGCGTCGTCGGTAAAGGACCGTTGCCCATGGCGGGAGAGTACACAGGCGCCGTCATCAGCGCCGGCATCAAGGGTTTCCTTGCGCAGTGGGCGCCACGTGCCTTGGCGTCGAGAGCGTCGACCGAACAGCCGCTGCTGCCGATTGACGAACTGCGCAAAGCAGTTCCGCTGCGTCCGCCGGGTTTGTGTACCGGTTGCCCCGAGAGACCCTTTTTTTCGTCGATGAAAATCGTGCAGAAGGAGCTGGGCAACGTACATGTGAGCGCCGACATCGGCTGTCACTCGTTCGCCACGTTGGCGCCTTTCAACACGGGCGCGAGCATCATGGGCTATGGACTGGGGTCGGCGAGCGCAGCAGCGTTGAGCGGCGGCCAAGGGGGCAAGCGCTCGATATCGATCATGGGGGACGGCGGCTTCTGGCACAACGGTCTGACCAGCGGCATTGGAAATTCGGTCTTCAATCAGCACGATTCCGTCACGGTCATTGTGGACAACGGCTATGCCGCGGCGACCGGCGGCCAATACCTCCCATCCTCGCGTGCGGACGTGAAGAATCGAAAGAGCAGGAATCCGATCGAGCGCGCGGTGCGGGGCGTGGGCGTGGAATGGGTGCGGACCGTCCATACCTACAAGATGCAGGAGGGGATCAATGCGCTGCGCGAGGCGTTGACGACGGCGTACAAGGGACCCAAGGTCATCATCGCGGAAGGTGAGTGCGAATTGAATCGAAACAGGCGCGTTGCGCCCGTTCTGAAGCGGATGGCCCAGGAAGGCAAGCGAGTGGTACGTCAGCGTTTCGGCATCGATCCCGATGTTTGTACGGGTGATCACTCTTGCATTCGGCTGTCCGGATGCCCATCTTTGACCATCAAAGCCAATCCGGATCCGCTGCGGCGCGATCCGATCGCGCACGTCGACAACAGCTGTGTCGGATGCGGCGTGTGCGGTGAAGTCGCACATGCTGCGGTTCTGTGTCCGTCATTTTACAGGGCGGATGTCATCACAAACCCCGGCGCATGGGATCGTATAAAATTTCGGATTCGTTCCTCCGTCATCGAGATCCTGCAACGTCGCTTCGATCGCCGCCTCGCGCGCATCGCAGCGGAACCGTCGCCATGACCGGGCGCAGGCCCATTACCGTAACCATCGCCGCACTGGGTGGGCAGGGCGGCGGCGTCGTGTCGGATTGGCTCATCGATGTGGCTCGGCGCTCCGGCTATCTGGCTCAGGCTACTTCCGTGCCCGGCGTCGCGCAGCGAACCGGGGCCACCATCTACTACCTGGAATTCTTTCCGCTTGCCGGTTTGCCGGCCGATCGACGTCGACCCATTTTTGCACTGATGCCGAATCCCGGCGATGTGGATTTGCTGATCGCTTCGGAGATCATGGAAGCCGGCCGTGCAATGCAGAGAGGATTGGTCACCGATCGCACCACGCTCATCGCGTCTTCTCATCGAATTTACGCGATCCAGGAGAAATCTCACATGGGCGACGGCCGTGCCGATTCGCGCCGAGTGCGCGCGCTCGCGCGCGAGCATGCGAAGCGNNGCGATTTGTGGTTCCGGAGGATTGCCCTTCGCCGCGGAACACTATGTTGAGGCGATTCGATCGAGCGGTATCGAGGCCGCATCGAGCACGAAAACGTTCGAGGCCGCGCGGCACGCGGCCGCCGGTTCGCCGGCCGCGCAAACGCCGACGGGTGTTTCGGTTGCGCGCTTCTTTCTTCCGGCGTCGTTGGAGGAACGAATTCGGACGCGCGTGCCGGCGACGGCGCAAGATATCGTGCGCGAGGGCGTTCGCCGGATGATCGACTACCAGGATATTGCCTATGCGAGACTGTATCTCGATAGACTCGATGCCGTGACCGCATTGGAGCGCGCGGGCTCAGAAGGTTTCGAGTTAACCGAAAGCGTGGCGCGTGGACTGGCACTGTGGATGTCCTTTGAGGATACGATCCGCGTCGCGGACCTGAAGATTCGCACAGCGCGAGCAAAACGCGTGCTTCAAGAGGTTCGACCGTCGCCTGGCCAGCTGGTGCAAGTCACCGAATTCATGAAACCGCGGGTCGAGGAGATATGCGGCACGCTGCCGGTCGGGCTGGGCACGTGGATTCTTCGCTCGAAGACGCCGCGACGCTGGATGACTCGCCTCACAGGCGGCCGGCAGATCGCGACCTCCAGCATCGGTGGGTTTTTGCTGCTCTACTGGCTCGCCGGACTGCGACGGTGGCGCCCAAAAACTCTGCGCTACTCGCAGGAACAGGCTCGAATCGGCCAGTGGCTGCAACTCATCGGACGCGTGGCGCAGCAAAATTACCCATTGGCCGTCGAAATCGCCGACTGTCAACAACTGGTCAAGGGGTACGGCGAGACGCATGAGCGGGGTGCCGCGAGTTTCGATGCGATCTTGGCCGATGTGCATGCACGGCGAGCGCGTGAGGACGCGGCCGGCCGAGTCCGCAACTTGAGAATCGCCGCGTTGGCGGACGACCAAGGGATCGCCTTATCGAAGGCGTTGGCGGCGCCGAACGGCGTGGCCAGATAGTTGACATCTAAAGTATCTCGATCTATTGTCCGCTCATGAAGCGAGTCGTGTTCATAGGTGGCGGCCCGGCCGGCCTTTACGGCGCAATCCTGCTGAAGAAGGCGTTACCCGGCGTGAAAGTCGAGGTTTACGAGCGCAATCGACCGGAAGATACGTTTGGGTGGGGTGTCGTATTCTCGGATAAGACGATGTCGGGTTTCCAAGCGGCGGACCCTGAATCGCATGATGCGATCATCCGGGATTTTCATCACTGGGACGCCATCGACGTGCATTTCCGGGGCGAGACGATTCGTTCGAACGGTCATGGCTTCTGCGGGATCGGCCGACGGCGGCTGCTCAATATCTTTCAAGAACGGGCTCGTTCGCTCGGCGTAGAGCAGCACTTTCAAACAGAAATCGGCGAACTGAAGCCATTCGCCGATGCGGATCTCATCGTCGCGTCCGACGGCGTGAACAGTAGAGTCCGAACGCATCACGCGGCAGTATTCCAGCCGGATATTGCCGTCGGCAAGTGTCGTTTCATTTGGCTCGGCACGCGCCAGAAATTTGCCGCGTTTACATTCGCGTTTGAAAAGACCGAGCATGGCTGGTTCCAGATACATGCCTATCAGTTCAGCGATGAGCTCTCCACGGTAATCGTCGAGACGCGCGAAGAGACCTGGCGCGCGCACGGCCTGGACGGCTACACCGCCGAGCAATCGATTGCTTTCTGCGAATCGCTATTCGCCAAGTATTTTGGCGGATGTCGATTGATGAGCAACGCGAATCATCTACGCGGTTCCGCCTGGCTGAATTTCAACCGAGTGTTGTGCGCGCAATGGCATCATCAAAATATCGTGTTGATCGGCGATGCGGCGCATACGGCGCATTTCGGCATCGGATCCGGCACCAAATTGGCGATGGAAGATGCCATGTCTCTCGTAAGCCGGGTAGCGAGGGCCGCCGACGTGCAAGGAGGGCTGCGGGCCTATCAGGCAGAACGGAGTCTGGAAGCGCTCAAGCTGCAGAGTGCGGCGCGCAATCGAATGGATTGGTTCGAGAATGTCGCCCGGTATTCAAATCTCGAACCGCGGCAATTGGCGTATGCGCTGCTCACGGGAAGTCAGCGCATCGGACACGCAAACCTCAAATTGCGGGATCCCGGCTTTGTCGAAGGTTACGAGCGCTGGCTTGCGGAGCGCAGCGGCGTGCTCGATGCGGCCCGGCCGCCGATGTTTCTGCCGTTCAGCCTCGCGGGCATGCAGCTCGCGAATCGTGTGGTCGTCTCGCCGATGGCGCAGTACAAAGCCACCGACGGCGTGCCTGACGACTGGCATCTGATGCATTACGGCGCACGAGCGGTCGGCGGCGCCGGTCTGTTGTACACAGAGATGACCTGCGTATCGCCGTCGGGGCGCATCACTCCCGGGTGCACCGGATTGTGGAATGGAGTGCAGCGAGATGCGTGGCGGCGGATCGTCGAATTCGTCCATACGGAGTCGACCGCCAAGTTTTGCCTACAGATCGGCCATTCCGGCCGCAAAGGCTCGACGCAGCTCGGTTGGCAGCGCATGGATTACCCGCTCGCCACGGGCAATTGGCCGCTCCTCGCGCCCTCGGCTCTGCCTTATTTGGAGGGCATCAGCCAGACTCCACAGGCGATGACGCGCGCGGACATGCATGAGGTCCGGGGCGAATTCGTCCGAGCCGCTCAGCTCGCCCTCGATGCGGGCTTCGATATGCTGGAACTTCACCTCGCCCACGGCTATTTACTCGGGAGTTTTCTGTCGCCGCTCACGAATCAGCGTCAGGATCAATACGGCGGAGATGTCGCGGCGAGATTGCGATTTCCGCTGGAGATTTTCTCTGCGGTGCGTGCCGTTTGGCCGGCGCAGCGTCCTCTGTCGGCGAGAATATCCGCCAGCGACTGGGCCCCGGGCGGTCTCTCGGAAGAGGATTTGCTGGTTATCGCCGGCGCGCTCAAACAGGCCGGGGCCGACGTACTCGACGTATCGACCGGCCAGACTGTGGCGGACCAACGGCCGGTGTATGGCCGCATGTGGCAAACGCCTTTCGCCGACAAGGTACGCAACGAGATCGGCATTCCAACCATCGCAGTGGGCAATATATTCGAGGCGGATCACGTGAATTCGATCATTGCAGCGGGCCGGGCGGATCTATGCGCACTGGCGCGGCCGCACTTGTCGAATCCCGCATGGACCTTGAGCGCAGCGGCGGAACAGAAATTTCAAGAACAACGCTGGCCGGATCCCTACCTGTCGGGCAAATCGCAACTCGAACGCAATCTTGAGCGGGCGGCGCAAGCTGTCGGCCCCGTCTAAAGTATCGCATGACCGGTCCGCTCGCAGGTCTGCATGCTCTCGTAACCGGCGCCGGTCGCGGTATAGGCGCCGCGATCGTGCGTTCGCTCGCAAGCGCGGGCGCCGATGTCACGCTGCTCGGCCGCTCACGGGCGGACCTCGAGGTCGTCGCCGCGGAGCTGGGCGCTGTTCGCCGAGGTTGTCAGGTTGCGGATGTGTCAGACGGGGGTTCGGTGCGGGCGGCGGTGAGCGCGGCGCGCGCGGCAATCGGTCCGATAACGGTGCTGGTGAACAACGCAGGTCAAGCGCTGAGCGGACCGTTCGGCAATACGAGCGACGCCCTATGGCAATCCATGCTGTCAGTGAATCTGACGGGCACCTTTCTATGCATGCGCGAGTGTCTACCCGATATGTTGAAGGCCGGGTTTGGGCGCATCGTGAACGTCGCCAGCACGGCCGGCTTGATCGGCTACCCGTATGTGAGCGCGTATTGTGCTTCGAAGCATGGGGTGATTGGACTTACACGCGCCGTCGCACTCGAAACGGCGCGCCGGAATGTGACGGTCAATGCGGTGTGTCCAGGCTATACGGACACGGACCTCGTGCGAACCGCGGTCGCCAACATCAGCGCGAAGACCGGCCGTGGCGATGAGGAAGCTCTGGCGGAATTGATCTCGCACAATCCGCAAGGCCGCTTGGTGACACCCGAGGAAGTCGCCGATACCGTTCGCTGGCTGTGCCTGCGCAGCACCGGGAGCGTTACCGGACAAAGCATCGCGGTGGCCGGCGGCGAGGTCATGTGACATGGCAAGCAACGCCATACGCCGCTCGAAACCGGTTGAGCCGCCGTCGTCCGACAGCGAGACGCGCGCGCGGGACGATCATCATGATTCATTGCGACTGTGGCTGCGGCTCCTGAGTTGCTCGACGCTGATAGAGAGCCACATTCGGCAGCGTCTGCAAAGCGAATTCGCAACCACTTTGCCTCGTTTCGATCTCATGGCGCAGCTGGAGCGATGTCCCGAGGGACTCAAAATGGGTGAGTTGTCGAGGCGCTTGATGGTCACCGGAGGCAATGTAACCGGTATCACCGATATGCTGGAGAAGGAAGGCCTGGTCGCGCGCTTGATCGATTCGCAGGACCGGCGCGCTTTTCGCGTAAAACTAACGCCAAGTGGCCAGCGTCTCTTTAAAAGGATGGCGGCGGAGCATGAACGCTGGATCATCGATCTGTTCGAAGGCCTGCCGTCCAGGGGCAAGCAACAGCTCGCCGGGCTGCTGCATGATCTTAAGATTCATGTGCGCCAACAAAAGCGGCTGCGGGTGGAGAACCCTGTATGAGACTCGCAAACTACATACCTAAGAATTTCCTTTGGCGGATCGAGGGCCGGGTCGGCGTCATCACATTGAATCGGCCGGAGCGCAAAAACCCGCTGACCTTCGAATCCTACGCGGAGCTACGAGACCTGTTCCGCAGTCTCGGCGCAGAAGACGCCGTGAAAGCGATTGTGATTACCGGCGCCGGCGGCAATTTCTGCTCCGGCGGCGACGTGCACGACATCATCGGACCATTGACCCGGATGGACCCGCAGGGATTGCTGGACTTCACACGCCTGACGGGCGATTTGGTCATGTCCATGCGCGAATGTCCGCAGCCGATCGTCGCCGGCGTGGAGGGGATCTGTGCGGGAGCCGGCGCCATCATCGCAATGGCGTCTGACTTTCGATTCTCCACTGCCGAAGCGCGCACCGCATTCTTGTTCGTCCGCGTCGGATTGGCGGGCTGTGATATGGGGGCTTGCGCCATATTGCCCCGGATCATAGGACAGGGTCGTGCGGCCGAACTCCTGTACACCGGCCGCTCGATGACTGCCGACGAGGGCTTGGCTTGGGGCTTTTACAATCGGGTGGTTGCGCAATCCAGCATGCTCGCCGAGGCCGTCGACTTCGCCGCCACCCTGGCGAACGGGCCGACGTTCGCGCACGCGATGACCAAACGCATGCTGCATCAGGAGTGGAATCTGTCTCTCGAGACCGCGATAGAAACCGAGGCGCAGGCGCAGGCCCAGTGCATGCAAACGGAAGACTTCCGGCGCGCATACCGCGCGTTTGCGAGCAAGACCAAGCCGGTCTTCGAGGGGAACTGACCACAATGATGGCCCCGTCGTTTTTGAACTGGCCCTTCTTCGAGGCGCGGCATCGCGAGCTTTATGCGAATGTCCGGGCCTGGTGCGATCAAAATCTCGACACGGCGCACAGCGGCGCTCGCGAAGCGGTCGATGCGCATTGCATCGGTCTCGTCAGAAAGCTCGGCGCAGCCGGATTGCTCCGTTACTGCGTGCGTTCGGATCATGGAGGCGCAGCGGCGGACTTCGACGTGCGCTCAATCGCCATCGTCCGCGAATCGCTGGCGCGGTTTGACGGATTGGCGGATTTTGCATTTGCGATGCAAGGTCTTGGCAGTGGAGCGCTCACGCTCGCGGGGACCGCTCTACTCCAAGAAAAGTATTTGCCGCGAGTCGCGCGAGGCGAGGCACTGGCCGCGTTCGCCCTGTCGGAGGCTGAGGCGGGTTCCGATGTCGCGGGGATGCAGTGCGGCGCGCGGCGCGTCGGGGAACACTACGTGCTCGATGGCGCGAAGACTTGGATCTCGAACGGCGGCATTGCGGACTTCTACTGTGTGTTTGCGCGCACGCAGCCGGCAATCGTCCGATCCGACGGAACCACGGCCGCAAGCGGCATCAGCGCTTTCGTGGTCGACGCCGACACGCCGGGGCTGTCGATTGGCGCTCGCATCGACATCATCGCGCCGCATCCGATGGGGACTCTGGCTTTTCACGAATGCCGGATTCCGGCAACGAATCGGCTTGGCGCCGAGGGCGAGGGATTCAAGATTGCGATGCGCACCTTGGATATTTTTCGTACCTCTGTGGCCGCTGCCGCGCTCGGCTTTGCGCAGCGCGCGTTGGATGAATCGATCGTTCAGGCGCGGGCACGACGCATGTTCGGCCGCCGCTTGGCCGATTTTCAATTGACGCAGGCCGCGCTCGCCGACAT
Source organism: Gammaproteobacteria bacterium (assembly GCA_003165495.1). GTDB lineage: Bacteria > Pseudomonadota > Gammaproteobacteria > Steroidobacterales > Steroidobacteraceae > Bog-1198. The sequence goes on from PMMB01000146.1 coordinate 8,958, forward strand.
GGCGACCGAAGTGGACGCGGCCCGCCTGCTCACCTATCGGGCTGCGTGGTTACGCGACCGCGGAGAGCGAGTCACTAAAGAGGCGGCCATGGCAAAAATGACGGCGACCGAAACCGCGCAGCGTGTCATCGATCGTGCGGTGCAAATGTTCGGCGCCCGCGGGGTCATGCACGGGGAAGTGGTGGAGCGGCTGTACCGTGAAATACGGGCGCTGCGGATCTACGAGGGAGCGACCGAGGTTCAGAAGCTGATCATCGCTCGCGAGCTACTCGCCCAAACGGAGCCGGCATGACGGAGAATAGTCGGGTACCCCGCATTCTTCAGCCCGACGGGTGGACGCGACCCAAGGGATACAGCCACGGGATGGCGGCTCGCGGTCTGCAGATATTCATTTCCGGCCAAATCGGCTGGGATGTCGACGGCAGATTCCACAGCACTCGTTTGGCGGACCAGGTGCGTCAGGCGCTGCTCAACATCGTCGCGATACTGGCCGATGCGGGCGCTTCCCCCGCGCACGTCGTGCGTCTGACCTGGTATGTGACGAGCCGCGACGAATATTACGAGCAATTGGCCGATATCGGCGTCGCCTATCGAGCAGCGATGGGCAAGCACTATCCGCCGATGTCGGTGGTGCAAGTGGTTGCACTCATGGAAAAAGACGCACGCGTGGAAATCGAGGCAACGGCTGTGTTGCCGGATGCTGATTGACGAGGCGCTCGATCGCCGTCATATGGCGACGATCCAGCCCATCGCGCCTCGCTCCGCCATGTGACTTTGATGGGGATGGAACATGTAACGACCGCGACGGGGCAAGCGAAATTCGAGAATGGCGCGTTCGGCGGGCCCCAGTCCAACGATATCGGTGTGTTCTTGAGGGATGAGCGAGGTACCGGAGCGATACAGATCGAAGGTTTGTGCATGTAAATGAAACGAGGCGATCGGATCGTGGTCGAGCATGTTCATGAGGTAGATCCGAACCAATTCGCCCACGGGGACCTTGAGCGGAAACCGCTCGTAATATCCGGCGAGACCATTCCAGGCGTAGATATCATTGCGGCCATCCCCGTCAATGTCGAACCCGCACAGACAGAGAACGAACTCATGGGCCGCCGGCCTGGGCTCGAGAGGGTCGACGATCATCGATCCGTACATCCCTTTGCGCAGATGCGACGCGTATGGCGGGACATGGCAATGATACGGATGCAGGCCCGCAGGACCTGCTTCGAACTGGTACACCTGTGTGGTGCCTTTGCCGACGCGTTCCAGGCCGTCTTGCATGACGTCGTGAGCACCATGAAAATGAACGCTGTGAGCTATTTCCGAGAGATTGGCCATCGTAACCTTGATCGGCTGCCCTACCGTTGCCCGGATGATGGGACCGGGCACCGTGCCTCCATACGCCCAGACTTTGACATTTTGTCCGCCGGCAACCTCGAGCATGGTTTCAATCACGGACAGATCGAATTCGCGTACCTCGGTCGAGAGCGGTGTACGAGCCGGTGGGATATGAAAACCGTCGCGATATTCGGCGACGTAAGCCGCAGGCGCGAATTTAGCGGAGTAGCCGACTCCTGTTGAGGCTTCGGATGACGGACTCGTACAATCGATGTCCAACGTCGACAATGGCGCCGGCCGGCCGCCCAACAACTTACCGGCAGTCCACCCTGCCGCCCCGATCAGACCAATGCCGCCGCTCAAGCCGCCGAATCGGAACAAGTCGCGACGGCGCAGGGACATTTAGCTGATACCGCCGATAGAAGTGCCTAAGACCAGTACTAGCAGATACGCCACGCCGCCTCCCAGCGCAAGCAACTTGACGCGAGGCGCGAGCCTTGTTCCGCCGAAAAATAAATAGCCGAGGGCTGCAACGAATGGCAGTGCAAAAATCGATAGAGCCCAGATCCAGACCGCCGTCGCGGCCAGCTCATCGCGTCGCCCTAGATCCCAAAGAGCGAGCGTGCTCCATAGCACGTACAGCAACAACGGAAGTAAGTAGGCATAGAGGCCCAGAATCATTTGCAGGTTACCGGGCATGGTAACTGACATAACAAATCTCCTGTATATCGTGCATTTCAGCTAAGCGCCTTCGGTCCGAGCGGTCCGCCCGCGAGCCACAGTCCAATTGCCAACGGCAGCAACCAAACGAAAAGTCCGCTAATCACAATCGCAAACCGCGAAGAGCGCTTCAGCGTCTTCGCGGCGGTCAGTAGATACCAGGCGCCTCCCACCAGCGGCACCAGTATGACGAGCGCACCCCAACGGACACGGCCGGTGTCGTCCGCGCGTTCGCCTAAATCCATGATGGCGAGAGACGCCCACGTGGCATACAGAAGGAATGGCAGGAGATACAGATACACGACGAACCAAATTTGAAATGCGGTGATCGGTATGGCGAGCGAAAAAAGCGATGGCATGGCGAATTCCCCTGGGAGTTACAGTTTCGCAAGCGGCTTCTGCGACGCTTCATGGGGAGTCTTGATCGCATCGAGGTCCAGTTTCAAATCGGCGAACACATGTACCGCCGGAATTACCCGCGCGTCGGCGCCGCCGGGAATGTTGACTTGTGCAAGCGGCGTTGGGCGAGTGCGGTAATCGCTCACCGTGAATCGCCCGGCGCGGATCTGAGCAATGGCTCCGAAGAAGGTCATGTCGCTGGAGAGGTCGGAGGCCACCGGCAACCGCAATTTTCCGCAACCATTCAATGCCTCCAACCCCCACGGCAGAGAGCTGCGATAAACATTCGCGGAAAAGCAATTTCCGATCGTTCCAAAACCGCCGGCCGCCAGATCGGCCCGCCCGGAACCGAGCACCGTATTGTTCCGAATCACATGCCCGGTCGATGGCCAATAGTGCCGATCGAGAATCGGGACGACCACGATGCCATTGTTGCGGCTGCGCACGACGTAATTACGCTCGACATGATTGTTGTGCGTGCCCACCAACGCAATTCCATTGCCTGCCAGGGTCTCCGTGGCGTAGAAGCCTGCCGCCTCGTCATCCAATCCGCTGTCGCTGATCACATTCCCGATGATCGTGGTGTCGCGCCCGGGCGGGCTTAGCTCGATATCGAAAGTGGACGTGCTGATGCCGCTGCGATTGTGCGTGAAGCGCGAATTGACGATGTACATGTCGCCGCTGGAATTTGTTCCCGAATAGCCGAGGCCGCTGTACTCGCCGATTACATCGTTCAACACTACTCGACAAGGCGCGCACTGACCGACATAGAACGCCGAGTCAGGCGAGCCGCTGGCGTAAGAGTGTTCGAATAGTCCATCCGTCGATCCAAAGGCATATATTCCGTAGTCACCGTTGTTGTAGGCGGTGAGATACGAGCCCCGAAAACCCCGCACGGCGGTCCAATAAAAGCCGTTAAGCGTGTAATTCCTGGCCGTCATGTTTTCGATGGCTACGCCGTTACCACCGACCATGATGCCCGTGCCAAGTTCGAACTTGCCGTCGAGCACCACGGCATTCCGATCCACGCCGCGCAACGTGATGCTCGGCGTGGTGACGAATACCGACTCCGTGTATTCACCTTTATCGATCAGCACCAGATCGCCCGGATTCGCCGCATCTACGCCGTTCTGAATCGTCGGGTAATCCTGCGGCACGCGCCGCGTCACGCCCGTGGCACTCTCGACTGCGGCCAGAATACCGCGCGATCCCGGCGGCGTGTACTCGACGTTTCCGACGATGACAACGCCCACCATTCCCGCTTTGCCGTCCGGAGTCGCGTGAAAGCTGCAATAAAACGGGTAGATACCCTCCTTGGGAAACACGATCTCGCTCATGTCGTCCGGCCGCATTTTGATGTTGCCGAATGCCTTCTCGCTCGACCACGACTTGTCGACGGCGAAGGCGTTGTGATCGTTGCGGCCGGCGTTGATAAACACGACGGAGCCGCCGACCGGCACATGAACGATGGCCGGGGAATAGCTGTTGTCCGCCATGGAGACTAGAACCGTACCCGTCGGTTTGACTTCGGACTTGCCGCAGCCGCCGAGAGCCAGCGCGAGCCACAATGAGCACATCACGAATTTAGCCGAGCACCCAACGAGCCTCGCCGACTGACTCATATCAAAACGACTCCCTAAATTCCACGCCGATGGTGCGCGGCTGATTCACGAATAATCGCGGCCGTCCCGGTACCTCCGCCGCAATCGATCGGTTATCGCCGAGGTCCGCGACCTCGTCGGCGAGATTCTTGCCGACGAGCGCCACCTGGAACCTGTCCCGGGCGAACGCGAAACTTGCATTGATGAGCCGATACGATCCGCGCAATCGCGGATTGGCCGGATCGTTATTGCCGCTGAAGCTGCGGCCGATATAGGAGTAGTCGGCGCCGCTGACCAGCTTCCAATCGCTCGTCAACTGAGTTGTATACGACAATGCCCCGTTACCCGTCCAGTCCGGCGTTTGATACACGGGCGAGCCCACTTGCTGCGGTGAGGACGCGCTCGACTCGGTGATCTTCGCGTTTTGATAGCCGACGCCAAGGGAGAGCTCGAGAGGCTGGGTCGGCTTTGCACGCAGCTCCATCTCGCCGCCCTTGCTCACCGCCGCACCAGCATTCGCCTTGTATTGGAAACCGCACGAGAGGAGGATTTCCTGCTGGATGTTTTTCCACTTGATGTAGAAACCGGCGGCATCGAAGGTCAGGCGGTCATCGAACCACGAGGTCTTGGTGCCGAGCTCGTAGCTCCACAGCGAGTCGGATTGAAACGCACGCGTATTCGCGATCGTGATGTTGGGGTCGATTGCTTTGAGTGCCGCGACGCAGTCCGTCGCGGTGTTCGGGGTGCCCGCCGGCACGCTCGGCACCAAGCCGCCCGGCCGGAAGCCCTTGGCGGCGCTGACGTAAATCATCTGGTCCCGCGCGACGTGATAGTCCGCCTCGAATTTCGGATTGGTGCCGTTCTCCTTCGTGGTCACGGGCGCATCGACGATGGCCGGGCCGCCGCCGGTTGCCAGGCCCTCCTGGTAGCCGTAGGCTGTTTCCTTCACTTGATACCACCGAAGGCCGGCCGTCAGCTTGAGCGGGTCCCAGGGCTGAAAGGACACTTCACCGAAGGCCGCCGGCTCCTGAATGTCGGTGTGATAGTCCGACGCGAATACCAGGTTCGGATAATCTGGGCTGATTTGACCCCCGAACGTGGCATCGAGGTTCGGAACCTCGGCCGGCGGATAGTAGGCGGCGAAGGGCAAGCGGCCGTGAAAATCCGAGTAGAAGCCGCCGACGACGAATTGAACCGGTCCCTTGAGATCCGATGCAAAGCGCACTTCCTCGACGAACCGCTGGTAGTCTTTGACCTCGCTGATCCCGCCCGGCTGCGGTGTGCCGCCGGGGAAATTCGACGTGATTGCCGCGTACACGAAGTCGCTCTCATCCTCGGTCTCGTTTACCTTGCGGGTGAAATAGGCGGTCGAGGAGACGAGTTCGCCGAAGCTTGTTTTCCAGTTGACGGCGATCGAATACAACGCCCAGGAATCATTGCCCCCCTCCGGAACGTTGAACGTACGCGCCTGCGTGAAGCTGCTCGGCGACAGCGGCCTCGGCAGTGTGTAAGGTCCCGACGGGACCGGATAGCCGAAGCCATTTCCCGGCATCGAGAGGTAGTCCGCCATCGGGAAGCCATTGTAGTCGGCGCGCTGCTGCATGATGCGCGGCGTGATGGTCAGCGCATCGCTGATCTTGACGGTAAGGGCCGCCGCGCCGCCGTAGGTGTTGAGCGCTCCCACATTATTCACGGTGGTGATGCCGCTGGCCGCCAGCGGGGTGCACGTGACAGCCATGGCCGCCGCCGGATCGGTGCAGAAGCTGCGCTTGAAATAGCCCGCTTCATCGTCGCCAAAAAAGCTCAAGCGCAGCGCAACTTGATCCTCGACAATCGGCATGTTGAACACACCGTCGGCGGTCCAGTTCGGCTGGTTGGTGCGCTCGGTATAGGAGAGTCCGCCATGCACCGATCCGTCGAACGTGCTCAGATTCGGCGCCTTGGTGACGATGCGTACCAAACCACCCATCGAGCGCGCGCCATACAAGGTGCCCTGCGGGCCCCGCAGCACTTCGATGTGGTCGATGTCCAGGACCCGAGGATCGAGCGAGTCCGGCAGCGGTATGTCATCGATATAAAATCCGGTCACGTTGTCGCCGGAGATGCCGCGGATCGAGACCGTGCGCGCGGTGCCGACGCCGTCGCCGGTGGGCGCGAACGCCAAATTCGGGACCTTCGTGGCGTAATCGAAGAAGGTGTTGATTTCCTTCTGCTGAAGCGCCGCAGCGCTGAATGTCGTCATCGAGAGCGGCACGGTTTGCTCGCTCTCCGACCGCTTCTCGGCCGTGACCGTGATCGTTTCCAGTGCGTTCGATGACGCCGCAGTGTCCGCTGCGAACACGCGCAACGACACAATCATTGCCGCAACGCCTGCCCACGCGAAGCAATTCTTCGATATCCCCATTGGCATTCTCCCCGGCGAACGAATCAACATCCCATGTCGGCTTACGGCACATCGAATGGCGATGGCCGCGCCGTTATTGCACTCAAGTATCCGGCCGAACTTGTTTCATTGTCAAAGAGCGTGCGGCGCCGCGATGGCCGCGAGCATGTTAGTCTTTTATTGGTGTAGCGCACTTGGAGCCAAGCATCATGGCATTACCCAGAGAGCCCCGAATTCATCCTGTGTCGATCGCGGCTCTGCGGCCGACGCAGATCACGGTCGGAATGCGCGAAGTAAAGGCCAAGCGCAAGAGCTGGCGCGATCACCCGGATCGAAAGAAGGCGGACTTCCTCGGCAAACACCTGATTCCCGTGATCTGGGGTCCAAAGGACGAGTACTACGTCATCGACCATCATCATTTGACCTTGGCTCTGCACCAGGAAGGCGTCAAGAATATAGCGACCACGGTGGTGGCCGATCTGCGGCGGCTGCCGCGCGAAGCTTTCTGGGTGTTTCTGGACAACCGCGGCTGGCTCCACCCCTTCGATGAGCGCGGTCGCCGGCGCAGCTATGCGGATGTGCCGAAGCGGATCATGGCTCTGGTGGACGATCCGTTTCGCAGTTTGGCAGGCGAACTGCGCCAGAGCGGCGGCTTTGCAAAGGACACGACGCCGTTCAGCGAATTCCTGTGGGCGGACTTCCTACGTCGCCGGATCAAGCGCAGGGCCCTCGATGATGACTTCCCCGCCGCGCTGGTTCGGGCGTTGAAGCTTGCAAAGAGCGGCGAGGCAGAATATCTGCCCGGTTGGTGCGGACCCATCGCTCGCCTCAGCAATGAACAAGATCCGTGAATTCAATCTGGCCGATGCTCTGGCCGGCTTGTCGCTTGCCGGACTGCTGTTGCCCGAGGCGGTTGCCTATTCGGGTCTGGCCAACTTGCCGCCTCAGGCAGGCGTGATCGGGTTGTTCGCGGGGCTCACCTGCTATGCCCTCATCGGCCGCAGCCGGTATGCCCTTGTCACGGCCACCTCGTCGTCTGCGGCGGTACTGGCGGCAGCGACATTGGCGCTGGGCGCCAATGCGGCCGGCCAACGTGTCGCGTTCGCCTCGATGCTGGTGTGTGCGACCGGAATTGCCTTTCTGTTGGCCGGCTGTGCACGGCTCGGTGCGATGTCGAACCTGATTGCACGGCCGGTGTTGCGCGGCTTTTCATTCGGGCTGGCCCTGGTCATCGCAGTGAAGCAGTGGCCGCATATCGTCGGTATGCAAGTGCGCAGCACGGATTTTCTACCGATGCTGGCCGAGATCTTTCGCAACGTCGGCGCCTGGGAGCCGACCAGCCTCGTGGCCGGCGTGGGGGCTCTGCTCGGCCTGTTCTTGCTCGGGCGCATCCGACACGTCCCCGGTGTGCTGGTGGTGATCGTTGCCGGAATTGCCGCGGCGCCGTGGCTCGCCTCCCGCGGTGTACCGCTGACCGGCCCCATCCATCTTGCCCTGGAACTGCCGGCATTCGCACTGCCCGCGGGAGGGGATTGGTTGCCGCTGGTGGAGTTCGCGCTGGCGCTGATGTTCATTCTGTACGCGGAATCCTACAGTTCGATCCGCACTTACGCGCTGAAGCACGACGACACCGTGCAGCCGAATCGGGATTTGTTGGCGCTTGGGTTAGCGAACGTCGTGTCGGGAGCATTTCATGGAACGCCGGTCGGCGCCGGGTATTCGGGTACGTCGGCGAACGAAGCGGCCGGCGCTCAATCGCGCGCCGCCGGCCTGTACGCTGCCGCGACGGTTTTGGCGCTCGTGCTGCTGTTTCTGCCATGGATCGAGCGCATACCCGAACCGGTGCTGGCTGCGATCGTCATCCATGCGGTCAGCAAGTCGATGCGCGTAGCCGTTTTCCGGCCGTACTTCCGCTGGCAGCGCGATCGTCTGGTCACACTGACCGCGGTGGCCGCGGTCATCATGTTCGGCATGCTCGACGGGCTCCTGGCGGCGATCGCCTTCAGCCTCGCGATGCTGCTGCATTCATTGGCAAGCCCGCGCGTTGCCGTACTCGGCCGTATGGGTGGACACGATTTCGTCAGTGTCGCGCGCTTTCCGCAGGCGGCGTGTACGCCGGGTATTCTGGTACTGCGGCCCGAAGAGCCGGTGTTCTTCGCGAATGCCGAGCCGCTGCTCGCGCTCGCGCGGCAACGCGTATTGCAAGAGACGGATCTACGGCTGGTGATTTTCAGTCTCGAGGAATCGCCGGATCTGGACGGCACGGCGCTGGAATGTCTGGGAGAGTTCGCGGCGTGGCTCGCCGCGCGCAAGATCGGCATGCGCGTCGCGCGATTGAAAGAGGCCAGCCGCGACGCGTTGATGCGCGCCAACTTCAGCCAGCTGCCGATGACTGGACTTGATTATTCCAGCGTCGACGATGCGGTGAGCGGCAGCTCGACGGACGCCCCCGTGCGATAGAGCTCTAGTTTCCCTGCGGCGCCAACGCGCCTTTCAGCGTCACCGCACCGCTGACGGTCTTTGGATCGACGGTGATGTCCTTGAGCTTGGCCGCGACATCCGGGGGCACGTCTTTTTGGTAGCGGCCGCCCAGATATTGTGCGAAAAATTCTTCCATCGCGGTGACCATCGCCAAATTATTGATGGGTCGGGCAAAGCCATGGCCCTCATCCGGCGCAACCAGGTACTCGACGGGCTTGCCGTTGTCGCGCACGGCGGCGACGATTTGATCGCTCTCGCGGATGTTGACGCGTGGATCGTTCTTGCCTTGCACCACCAGCAGCGGGGTCACAATCGATTTCGCTTGAGTCAACGGAGACTCGGCGATGAGCAACGCCTTGCCGGCCGGCGTCGTCGGGTCGGCCATGCGCGTGTACATCTGCTTGCGTCCGGCCTCCCAGTACGGCGGAATCGCGTCGAGCAATGTGATCAGATTGGAGGGTGCGACGATGGCGACGGCCGCCGCGTACACGTCCGGCGTGAACGCCACGCCGGCGAGGGTCGCGTAACCGCCGTACGAGCCGCCCGCGATGCCGGCGCGCGCGGGATCCACGATGCCCGCAGCCACCAGGGCTTTCACACCCCAGGTCAAATCATCTTGCATCTTGCGGCCCCATTCGCCGTTTCCGGCGTTGAGGAATTTTTTGCCGTAACTGGTGGAACCGCGGAAGTTGGGTTGCAACACGGCGTAGCCGCGATTGGATAGGAATTGGGCATAGGTGTCATAGCCGAAAGAGTCGCGCGCCCAGGGGCCGCCGTGCGGATGCACGATCAACGGCAAGTTCTTGGCCGCCAAACCTTTCGGCAGCGTCAGGTACGCCGGAATATCGAGTCCGTCCGATGACCGGTAGTGGTAGGGTTTGCGCTGCGCCAGCGCCTCGCGCGGCAGTTCCTCGCGAATTCGATACTGCAGCGTCAGCCCCGGCGCCTTGCGATTCCAAACGTAGGTCACGCCGGGTTCTGTGTCGCTATACGCGTTGACGATCCAAAGATTCTCGTCATTCGAAGCGGCGCCGAAAGCGATCTGCCGGTCGGGAAGCTTCGACTGCAGCCAGCGATAGTCCTTCGCGAAGGCCTTGTCCTTGAAGTAGCGCCGAACCGTGTCGTCTTCGTATTCGGTGAAGAGGATGCGGTGGTCGACCTCCGACAGCTTGCCGTTGGTGAGGTCGACCCGCTTTTCCGGGTCGCTCTCTACTTTGGCGGCCGCTCCCGTCGCCGGGTCCAGCAGGTCCAGCTCGATGAGATCCAACGGACCCTTATTGGTGACCAGGTAGACTTGTTTGTTGGCCGCATCGAAGCCATAGACGCCGCAGGATTCGAGCACGGTGCAGGTGTAAATCTGCTTGAAGCCATCGGCATCGACTCGCAGGATTTCCGTATCGCCCACGGTGTTCGTGCGCTCCGCCAGTCGCAAGGCGCCCTCGTGATCGAACTCCCACGCAGCAATGTTCTCGGTGTTCTTGCGCAACAACGTTTTCTCGCCGGTCGATATGTGAAGCTCATACAGGTCGTGCCAGCGCGGATCGCGGTCGTTCAGACCGATGTACAGAATGTCCGGCTTAGGCTTAGGCACGGCGAAGATTTCAGTGCGCACGCCCTTGAGGTCGGTGAGCGGCCGCGTCGGCGGCACCCCGGTTTTGGGCTCCGCCGCCAGCGTCGGGTCGATCGCATAGATGTTGAAATTCTCGTCGCCGCCCGAATCCTGCGAGTACAGAATGTACTTCGAATCGTGACTCCAGAAATAGCTGCGGATGGGTCGCGTCGCTTCCGCGCTGACGGGGCGGGCGGCGCTGAACGGTTCGTCCGCCCGCTTTACCCAAATGTTGCGCGTGCCTTTGTAAGGCTTGAGAAACGAAATGAAGCGACCATCCGGCGAGATCTGTGCGCCGGCGATCGCGATCTCCCCGAAGAAAAGGTTGCGGTCGATGAGCGGCGGCTGTTCGGCCAGAGCCACAATGGGCGCCACGACGCCGAGCAATGCCGCGATGCTCAATATCAATTGCTTCATTCCTGCTCCTGTGCTATTTGCCCGTGAAATTCGGCGCCCGCTTTTGACGAAACGCCTGCACGCCTTCCGCAAAATCCTGAGTGTCGCCAAGCTCGGCTTGGGCCACTGCCTCGAGCGCCAGCTGTTCGGTCAGCGTGCGGGGCAGTTCCACATTGAATACCGCTTTGATGCGTTGGAACGCTTGGGTGGGACCGGCGGCGAAGCGGCGCGCGATGGACTGCGCTTGCGCCTGAACCTCGCCATCGTCTACGCAGGCCCAAATGAGCCCCCAGCTTGCCGCATCCGCCGCCGTCAACGCATCGCCAAGCAAGGCCAGGCCCTTCGCGCGCGCCGTACCCACCAGTCGCGGCAGATGGAAGGTGCTGCCGAGATCGGGCATGAGGCCGAGCTTGGGTGCGAATAATTGGAGAAACGTGGCGGAGCGCGCCGCCAAAACGATGTCGCCAACCAGCGCAAGACTCACTCCGGCGCCCGCGGCGATGCCGTTGACCGCGACCACGACCGGCACGCGCAATTGATACCACGCGTTGACCATCGGGTTGAAATGTTTCCGCAAGCCGGCGCCGATGTTCTCACCGCGGCTGAGCTGCTGATCGCCTAGAAGATCATCGCCCATGAGATCCGCGCCGGAACAGAAAGCGCGGCCGGAGGCAGTGAGCACGACGGCGCGAATGTCATGATCGGAGTCAATTTTAGCCGCTGCCGCGCGCAAGTCCGTGATCAACGCCAGATTCAGGGCATTCAATCTGTCCGGCCGGTTGAGCGTGACGTGAGCGATGCCTTCTCGCCGCTCGAATAGCAAGGTGTCAAATTGCATGATGATTCCGATGGTATTGATAATTCATGAATAAGTGAGCATGGGTGCGCGGCGAGTACGCCATAATGACAGAAACGCGTCAATAAACCCCACCCTGTGCGGAGCCGTCGATGCCCATCCCTGAGATTCTTCAAGGCCGTTTGCGATTACCCGTCATCGGCGCGCCGATGTTCATCGTCTCCACTGCGCGCCTCGTGCTGGCGCAATGCAAAGCCGGCATCGTCGGCTCATTCCCGGCGTTGAATGCGCGGCCCGCGGCGCAGCTCGATGACTGGCTCGCGGAGATTACCGGCGAACTCGCGGCTTACAGCCGCGCGAACCCGCTGGCCAAGGTGGCGCCGTTCGCGGTCAATCAAATCGTGCATAGCAGCAACGATCGGCTGGAGCATGATGTCGCGTCGTGCGTGAAGCACCGCGTGCCGATCATCATCACAAGTCTTCGGCCGCCGGCAGAAGTGGTCGCCGCCGTGCACGGCTATGGCGGCGTCGTGTTTCACGATGTGATCAATTTACGCCACGCCGAAAAGGCCGCGGCGCAGGGGGTCGACGGCATCATCGCGGTGTGCGCCGGCGCGGGCGGCCATGCCGGCGTGCTGAGCCCGTTCGCCTTGGTCAAACAGATTCGCGAGATTTATTCTGGAACGATCATTCTGTCGGGCGCCATGAGCACCGGCGCCGACGTGTTGGCCGCGCAGGCGATGGGCGCGGATCTCGCTTATCTCGGGACTCGTTTCATCGCCACAGAGGAAGGCAACGCCAGCGCCGAGTACAAGCAAATGCTCATCGATAGCCGCGGCGAAGACATCGTCTACACGTCGTTGTTCAGCGGCGTCGCCGGGAATTACCTGCGCGGCAGCGTCGTGCGCGCCGGAATGGATCCGGATAAGCTTCCCGAGGCCGACAAGACAAAAATGAATTTCGGCACCGGCGGCAATGCCGAATTCAAGGCGTGGCGGGATATTTGGAGTGCTGGGCAGAGCGTCAGCGGCATTCACGACGTCGAGACCGTTGAGGCGCTGGTCGATGGGATGGCGCGGGAGTACGAGGCGGCGCGGCAACACATGATGGATGGGGCATGCGTCTAAACGCCGATCAATTGGCCGCTTCTCTGACCAGGGGTCTGGCCGGCATGTACCTGGTTTCCGGCGATGAACCGCTGTTGGTCGGCGAGGCCGCGGACGCCATTCGCGCCGCCGCGAGAGCGGCGGGATATGCGGATCGCACGGTGTTTTTCATCGATCGCAGCTTCGCCTGGGACGAATTGCGGCATGCCAGTCACTCATTGTCATTGTTCGCCGAGCGGCGCCTGTTCGAGCTACGGATGCCGAGCGGTAAGCCGGATAAGGGCGCACAGCAACTGGCCGAGTTGGCGGCGCAGCCGCCACCCGATGTCGTGTGCTTGGTCGTCACCGACAAGCTCGATAAGAAGGCAAGCGATGCTCCCTGGGTACGGGCCGTCGAGAAGCACGGCATTTGGGTGCCCATTTGGCCGGTGGAGACGGCCGCCTTGCCGGCTTGGCTGCGAGCGCGCGCCAAGCAGTTACGCGTGGATATCGAGCCGGCCGCTGCACAGCTGATCGTCGATCGCGTGGAGGGCAATCTACTCGCCGCGAAACAAGAGATCGAGAAGTTGAGCTTGCTGGCGAACGGCGAACCCATCAGCGCCGACTTGGTGTTGCGGTCGGTCGGCGACAGCGCTCGCTACGATGTGTTTCAGCTCGCTGAAGCGGCCGCCGCCGGCGACGCGGCGCGCGCCCTGCGCGTGCTTCTTGGCCTCAAGAGCGAAGGAGTGGAACCCACCTTGGTTCTATGGGCGCTGGTGCGGGAGCTGCGCGGCCTGTGGCAGGCACGAGAACGCGATCGTCTGCGTTCCACGGTTCGGGGGAGCGGCTGGAACCTGGCGGCTACGCCCTCGCCGCGCGCGCTATCGAGGCTCAAGAAGCTGCCGCTGGCGCGCCTGCTGATGCAGGCAAGCCACACGGATCGGGTCATCAAGGGACTGGCGACGGGCGATGCGTGGAGCGCGCTCACCGGTCTCACCGGCGGCCTCGCCGGCGCTTTGCAAGCGACCGCGGATTCAGGCAGGGTAGCCGGATGAACCCCATGGGTATTTTCGGCGGAACCTTCGATCCGATTCACTACGCGCATCTGCGCACCGCGTTCGAGTTGCAGCAAGCGCTGCGATTGAAGGAAATACGGTTTCTTCCGGCCGGCAATCCGCCGCACCGCGAACAACCGTTCGCCGACGCGCAACTGCGGCTGCAAATGGTGCAGTTGGCGACATTCGGTCAAGCCGGGTTTGTCGTCGACGATCGCGAGGTGCGCAAAGAGGGTCCGTCCTACTCGGTTGAGAGCCTGGCCGAACTGCGGCACGAATATCCTGATCGGAGCCTGTGTTTGCTCGTGGGTATGGATGCCTTCTTGAGCTTACCGAAGTGGCATCAGTGGCGCGAGTTGCTGCAATTGGCCCATCTGGTGGTCGCGCATCGTCCGGGCTGGCGCGCGCCCGGTATGGGACCGCTCGGCGAGCTATTGGTCGATCGCGGCACCGGTCGAATCGGCGATTTGCATGAGTCGCGTGCCGGCTGTATTTATATTCACGCGGTCACTCAGCTAGAGATTTCTTCCACCGAGGTTCGTCAGCTGATCGCCATGGGGCGCGATCCGCGCTTCCTCATGCCGGATGCAGTGCGTAAACTCATCCTGGATACCAATTGTTATTCCAAAACACGGACAACGTAGTGCCAGTCAAAAAAAAGACCTCGAACAGTAAAATAAAGGACCGCAAAAAAGCGGTCGTCAGTCCTCAGGCAGCCGGCAATCCCAAGCCTGCCAGCAAGCTTAAAGCCGCCCACAAAAGCAAAGCTGCCAAGGCGAGGCCTTCGCTAAAGACCGTGGTGATCGATGCTTTGGCCGATATGAAAGCGTTGGAAGTCAAAGTGCTGGATGTGCGCGGCCTCACCGATATTGCGGACTTCATGGTGATCGCGAGCGGAACCTCCGATCGACACGTGCGCTCCGTTGCGCAACGCGTGGTCGAAAGAACCAAGGAGGCGGGTTTCCGTCCGCACGGCGTCGAAGGTCAGCAAGACAGCGACTGGGTCCTCATCGATTTGAACGAAATGATCGTGCACGTCATGTTGCCGCGCGTGCGCGAGTTCTACGGCCTCGAGAAACTATGGGACATGACAGCGACGAAGCGCGCCGCGCGCGCTTAAGAGTTGGCGCGCCACCCGTATGAAATGCCGGTTGATCGCCGCCGGGACCCGTCTGCCCGATTGGGTCAACAGCGGATTTCGCGAATACCAGAAGCGATTGCGCACACCCCTCGTCTTGGAGTTACAAGAGATTCCGCTCGCGCCGCGCCGCGCCGGTGAGAACCCAGGCCGTGCGATAATCCGCGAAGGGAAGGACATGCTCGCAGCGCTAGGCCAGGACGACTATGTCGTAGCGCTCGAAATTACCGCCAAGACCATGAACACCGAGCAATTGAGCGCGTGGCTTGCCGAGCGCATGCGGGATGGCCGCTCCCTAGCGCTTCTGATCGGTGGTCCCGACGGTTTGTCGCCGCAATGTCGCGAAAGGGCCGATCAGAGCTGGTCCTTGTCGCCACTGACCCTGCCGCATGGGCTGGTGAGGGTGGTGGTGGCCGAACAGCTCTACCGGGCCATGAGTTTGCTTGCCGGCCACCCCTATCACCGAGCTTAAGGCGTTGGGGTTCGGTATCCTCGCCATATGTCCTTAGACTTCGTCTACCTGGCCTCGGGGTCGCCGCGACGGCGTGCATTACTGCAACAAATCGGCGTGTCGTTTCGAGTGGTGGGGACAGCGGTTGACGAAGCGGTTCGATTGGCCGAAACGGCGCCGGCCTACGTCCTGCGTCTCGCGGCGGCCAAGGCCGACGCCGGATGGGAAAGGAGCCGCGACGCGACCGACGTCCCCGTGTTGGCGGCGGACACGGCCGTCGTCCTCGACGGAAAGATACTCGGCAAGCCGGCG
>PMMB01000368.1 GCA_003165495.1 Gammaproteobacteria bacterium
TGATGCGCCTGCAGCTCGGCTTTCCGCACAGTTTTTCGCTGATCGCGCCGCAGAACTACTACCAGTTCATCACCTTGCACGGGATGATCATGGTCATCTACTTGCTCACCGCGTTGTTTCTCGGCGGCTTCGGCAACTACCTCATTCCCTTGATGTGCGGTGCGCGCGACATGGTGTTCCCGTACCTGAACATGGTGAGCTATTGGGTGTACCTGCTCGCCGTGCTGATTCTGGTGGGCGGTTTCTTCGTGCCCGGCGGGGCGACCGGCGCCGGTTGGACCTTGTATCCGCCGCAATCCATTCTCTCCGGCTCGCCCGGCGCGCGCTGGGGAATCGTCTGCATGCTCGCGTCGCTCGCAACTTTCATCGTGGCATTCACGATGGGCGGCCTGAATTACGTCACGACCGTGCTGCAGGCCCGTTGCCGCGGCATGACCATGATGCGCATGCCGCTGTCGGTCTGGGGCATTTTCATGGCGACCGTATTGGGCCTTCTGGCCTTTCCGGCCTTGTTCGTATCCGCCATCATGATGACCCTGGATTGCTTGGCCGGCACCAGCTTCTTCATGCCGGCCGTCTCTTCGATGGGGCAACCGTTAGCGTACAACGGCGGCAGCCCGCTGTTGTTCCAGCACTTGTTTTGGTTTTTCGGCCATCCGGAAGTCTACATCGTCGCGCTACCGGCATTCGGCATCGTGTCTGATCTGCTTAGCACGCATGCGAGGAGACATGTATTCGGCTATCGCATGATGGTCTGGGCGATACTTGCGATCGGCTGTCTCAGCTTCGTGGTGTGGGCGCACCATATGTATGTGAGCGGCATGAATCCGTACTTCGGCTTCTTCTTCGCCACCACCACGCTCATCATTGCGGTGCCCACCGCGATCAAAGTCTATAACTGGGTGCTTACGATTTGGCGCGGCGACATCCATCTCACCGTGCCGATGCTTTTCGCCATCGGGTTCATCTTCACCTTCATCAACGGCGGCTTGACCGGACTGTTTCTCGGCAACGTGCCGGTGGACGTGCCGCTGTCAGCAACTTATTTCGTGGTCGCTCACTTCCATCTGGTGATGGGCGTGTCGCCGATCCTGGTCGTGTTCGGCGCGCTCTACCATTGGTACCCGAAGATGACGGGACGAATGCTGGATGACACCCTGGGCAGGATCCATTTCTGGATTACGTTCATCGGAACGTACATGATCTACCTGCCCATGTACTACCTCGGCATCCTAGGTGTGCCGCGCCGCTACTACGCGTGGGACGAAGCCATCCAGTTCATCCCGCCGTCGGTTCACACCATGAACAAGTGGATCACCATATCCGCTCTATTCGTCGCAGCCGTGCAATTGGTGTTTTTGTTCAACCTGGTCTGGTCATTTTTCAAGGGCAAGCCCGCGGGCGGCAATCCCTGGCGGGCCACGACGCTCGAATGGCAAACGCCCGATACGCCGCCCAAGCATGGCAACTGGGGCGAGAAACTACCGGTCGTTTACCGCTGGGCCTACGACTACAGCGTGCCCGGCGCCAAAGAGGATTTCATCCCGCAAAACGTTCCACCCGACAAGTTGGCGCCGATCGGGCACACGTACTAGGCCTGCAAGAGCGCGCTCATGAATATCTGGGTTGCATTCGGCGCGCTCATTGTCGGCGTGATCGTTTGGTTCTTTCTGGTCAGACGTTTTAGCACGCGATCGTGGGAGCGGCACGGATCGAGAGTGCACACGCGCAACGCGCGGGGCGACGTCGGCGAAGTGGAGGTGCCGCCGGCTCGCATCGCCCTGTGGCTATTCCTGGCGGTGATTACTTCGTTGTTCGGGTTATTCATCTCGGCGTACTTCATCCGCATGGGCCATGGGCATGGCGCCGCACATGGGATCTCGGATTGGCATCCGGTCAGCAAACCCCCAATCCTGTGGTTCAACACGGGGATGCTCGTTTTGAGCAGCGCCGCCATGCAGGCGGCGCGGCGCGCGGTGAGATTCGATCAACGCGCGCGCGTCCGCGGCTATCTGTTCGCGGGTGGAGCGTTCGCCATATTGTTTCTCACCGGCCAGCTGCTCGCATGGCATCAGCTGCGCGATTCCGGGTACGGGTTGACCAGCGGGCCCGCGGGCGCCTTTTTCTATGTACTGACCGGCGTGCATGGCTTGCATTTGCTCGGCGGACTCGTCGTATGGCTCAAGACGGTGGCCCGCATGCGCACACGCGCGGTGGAGCTGATCGACGTGCGCTTGAGCATCGAGCTGTGCACGGTCTATTGGCATTATCTGCTCCTGGTGTGGCTGGTGATGTTCGCTCTGTTATTGTCTACCTAGCTCTAAGGATCTCTCGTATGGCACAAGACGCATCGATCACGGGACAGCCGGCGGCGGTTGAAGGCCTGGACGGCGTCGTCGCGGATTGGTCGGGCGACAAGCAGGCGTTCCCGGTGCCCTGGGGCAAGGCGATGATGTGGATCTTTTTGCTCAGCGACACGTTCATCTTCACGTGTTTTCTCACCTCCTACATGAATGTCCGGATTTCCACCACCGCGACCTGGCCGGACCCGAGCAAGGTGTTCGCGCTGGAAATCGGCGGTCACAGCATTCCGCTATTGCTGATTGCGATCATGACCATGGTGTTGATCACGAGCAGCGGCACCATGGCCCTGGCGGTGAACTATGGCTACCGGCGCGACCGCGCCAAAACCACGGCCTTGATGCTTGCCACGGCGGCCTTGGGCGTGAGTTTCGTCAGCATGCAAGCCTTCGAGTGGACCAAGCTCATCGTCCATGAAGGCGTGCGGCCTTGGGGCAATCCCATGGGCGCTCCGCAGTTCGGTTCGGCGTTTTTCATGATCACGGGCTTTCACGGCTTGCACGTGTCGGCCGGCGTGATCTATCTGTGCGTCGTTGCCCGCAGAGTCTGGACCGGATTTTATGATCGCAAGGGCAGCTATGAGACCGTGGAAGTCACCGGGCTTTACTGGCACTTCGTCGATCTCGTCTGGGTGTTTATCTTCGCGTTCTTTTATCTGTGGTAAGGGGAAGTATGAACGACGCCACCGCCTCCGAAACCGTCCATAAGCAAACGTCGCCTGGGACTACCGGTCAAGGGCATGCCGAAGGTCAGCAACACCCACTGCGCGTTTACTTGTTTATCTGGGCACTGCTGTTCGTTTTCAGCACCTTTTCCTATATGGTCGATTACTTTCAGCTGCACGGCATGCTGCGGTGGTCGCTGATCATTCTGTTCATGCTGGTGAAGGCGGCCCTCATCGTCGCCATCTTCATGCACATGAGGTGGGAGCGGCTCGCGCTGAAGTTCGCCATCCTGATCCCGCC
>PMMB01000284.1 GCA_003165495.1 Gammaproteobacteria bacterium
ATCTGGTGCAACGAAGCGCAGGAACGCTACGTCCTGGCGCTGGTCCCGGGAAGCGTGCCGCTGTTCGCGGCCCTCTGCGAACGCGAGCGCTGTCCCTACGCTCAAGTTGGCGAGATCACCGGGGACGGTCGCCTGCTCGTCACCGACTCGCTGCTGTCCGCCACGCCGGTCGATATGCCGATCGAGGCGCTGTTGGGCAAATCGCCGCGCATGACGCGCACTGTGCGCACGAGAGACAAGACGGCAGCGGGACTCTCGACCGCCGGGTCGACGATCGGCGAATCCCTCGATCGATTGCTCGGGCTCCCGACGATTGCCGATAAGTCATTCCTGATCACAATCGGTGATCGCAGCGTCGGCGGAATGATCAGCCGCGACCAGATGGTGGGACCATGGCAGGTGCCCGTTGCCGACGTCGCCGTGAGTTTGAATAGTTACGACGGCTATGGCGGCGAAGCGATGGCGATGGGCGAACGAACGCCGGTGGCGGTGTTGAATGCGCCCGCCTCGGGACGACTAGCCGTGGGTGAAGCGATTACCAATATCCTCGCGGCGGACATCCGCAGGCTCACCGATATTCGACTATCCGCGAATTGGATGGCAGCCTGCGGCGAGCCGGGTGAGGATGCCGACCTGTATGCCACTGTGCGCGCGGTGGGTGTGGAGCTGTGTGCATCGTTGGGGATCACGATCCCGGTCGGCAAGGACTCGTTATCCATGAGAACCGCGTGGCAGGATGCCGCCGGCGATCATTCGGTCCTCGCGCCCGTGTCACTGATCATCTCGGCGTTTGCGCCCGTCCTCGATGCGCGATCAACCCTGACGCCGGAATTGGATTTGTCGCAACCCTCGCGCTTGCTGCTCATCGATTTGGGCTCGACCAAGAACCGCTTGGGAGGATCATGCTGGGCCCAAGTACACACAAAGAGCGGCGGCGAGCCGGCGGATCTCGACAGCCCCGGTCTTTTGCTCGCGCTGTTTGCTGCGTTACGCGAGATGAAGGACCGCGGACTGATCCTCGCCTATCATGACCGCTCGGACGGCGGCGTTCTGCTCACCGTGCTGGAAATGGCCTTTGCCAGCCATTGCGGACTTGCCATCGACTTAGGCGAGGTGGCGGACCCCATCGCCGCATGCTTTGCCGAGGAATTGGGCGCGGTGCTGCAAGTATCGGCGGCGCGCGTTGCCGAGGCGCAGGGCATACTGGCGAGGCACGGATTGGCGCCGCTGACGCGGGATATCGGCGAGCCGCTCGCCGGAGCCCAAGTGCAGTTGCGCGCTGGGGGCCGGATCCATTACACCGCGTCGCGTCTCGATTTGCATCGGCGCTGGAGCGAAGCGTCGTTCCGCATCCAGGAGCTGCGCGACAATCCGGATTGCGCGCGCGAGGAATTTTCGCGGCTCGAGGACGCGGCCGATCCGGGCCTGCATGCGCGCTTAAGCTACGATTCGAGCGAAGATATCGCGGGACCCTTTATCTCGAGCGGCGCGCGCCCCGCAATCGCCATTCTGCGCGAACAAGGCATCAACAGTCAGACGGAGATGGCGGCCGTGTTCACCCGCGCGGGGTTCGATGCCTACGACGTGCACATGACCGACATTCTGAGCCGTCGGGTGCGCCTAGGACGATTTCACGGGCTCGTCGCCTGCGGCGGCTTTTCGTACGGCGACGTCTTAGGCGCCGGCGAGGGGTGGGCGAAGTCGATCCTCTTCAACAGCGTGGCGCGCGAGGAATTTGCGGCTTTCTTCGAGCGCAACGCGACGTTTACCTTGGGCGTGTGCAACGGCTGCCAAATGTTATCGGCGCTCAAAGAGCTGATTCCCGGGGCGGAAGGCTGGCCGCGCTTTGTGCGCAATCGATCGGAACAGTATGAGGCGCGCTTGACGCTGGTGCGCGTCCCGCCGTCGCAGTCGGTGCTATTGGCCGGCATGCAGGGCTCGGTGTTGCCGATCGCGGTGGCGCATGGCGAAGGTCAGGCCGAGTTCGATTCAGGGTCGAGTGCGGCGAGTCTGATTACCCGGCGCTTGGTCACGTTGCAGTACGTGGATAATCGCGAGCGGCCGACGGAGAAATATCCTTTCAATCCGAACGGGTCCGCCCAAGGTCTTGCCGGACTGTGCAGCGCCGGCGGTCGAGTCACCTCGCTGATGCCGCATCCCGAACGCGTGTTTCGTACGGTGCAAAACTCGTGGTCGCCGAAGGAGTGGTCGGAAGACGGCGGCTGGATGCGGCTGTTCCGCAACGCACGCGTGTTCCTGGGCTAACCGGCTTCGGCCTGAGTGGGAGCCACGAACTTGCGGAAGGTCATCGCTTGCAGCAGGCGCGCCTTACGCACGAAGGTTTGATACAACAAATCGCGCATGACTTCCAACAGAACACCGGCGCGCTCCGCGTTGATGTCGGGCTGATGCGGCCAGGGGTCGCTGTCGCTTCCGAACAGCACCGCGCGCAGGGTCGCAAAGGTGTCATCGTCGAGTTCAGCCAGGGTGCGAATTTCCTGCAGAGTATCGAACAGCTCCAGCTTGCCGCGTTCGCCGAGCTCGCGGAACAGCGACTGGGCGGTGCGCCGGCTCATGGCCCCGAAGGCATTGAAACACCCCGCCGCGTAGCAATTGAGCGCCTCCTTAAACATGCCCTCCGCTTCCTCCGGAAGGTAGGTCAGCGGAAAACTCTCGCGCGCACGCTCGATTTCCGCGTAGTTCGCGGCGAGCTCCACCCGCAGCGCGGTATAGGCCTTGACCGCGAACTTGAGGAATACCGGCTCCGTGCAGGCATCGCAGCGGAACACGATGCCGATGTGCTTCGGCCTGCGGCGGCTGAGATCCTCGAATTTCGGGGTGGCGACCGCCGTGAGGTGGGTCAGCGTTTGGCAGTGAGGGCAGGTCAGAGCAATGCCCTGATATTCGACGTGCAGTTCGTCTTGCGGAGTGATGTACATAGTCATTGTCTCACCCTGTCAGTGGTTTGTAGCGAATCCGGTGGGGCTGAGCGGCATCCTCGCCCTTGCGTTTCCTGTGATCCTCAACATACTCCTGATAGTTGCCTTCGAACCAGACAACTTGGGAGTCGCCCTCGAAGGCGAGGATATGCGTTGCGATGCGATCGAGGAACCAGCGATCGTGCGAGATGACCACCGCGCAGCCCGGGAATGCCACCAACGCGTCCTCGAGAGCGCGCAGCGTTTCGATATCGAGATCATTGGTCGGTTCGTCGAGCAGCAAGACGTTGCCGCCGGCCTTCAACACCTTCGCCAGGTGCACGCGATTGCGTTCGCCGCCCGATAGATCGCCGATCACCTGCTGCTGTTGCACGCCTTTGAAATTGAAGCGTCCGACGTAACCGCGGGACGACGTTTCGTAGTTGCCGACTTTGATGAGATCGAGGCCGCCGGAAATCTCCTGCCACACCGTGTTCTTGTCGTTGAG
>PMMB01000001.1:0-634 GCA_003165495.1 Gammaproteobacteria bacterium
TTGTTGCCTGGCATGTTCGGACGCGCCGCGGTCGATTCAGGTGAGAAGAAGACCTACCTGACTCTTCCCCAGACGGCGATCACCTACAATCCCTACGGCGCAACCGTGTTCGTCACGGCCGATAAGAAGGATGCGAAAGGNNGCAATCCTGAAGGGCGTGTCCGAAGGGGCGACGGTGGTCACCAGTGGACAGCTCAAATTGAAGAACGGCACGCCACTGCGCATCGACAATAGCGTGCAGCCGCTAAACGACCAAAACCCAACGCCTCAAGAACAATGAGGCAGGGGCCATGAACTTTACCGATCTCTTCATCCGGCGACCGGTACTCGCGATCGTCATCAGCCTGCTGATCCTGGTGCTGGGTTTACGATCGGTCGGCAGCTTGCCGGTCAACCAGTATCCCCACACCGAAAACGCGGTCGTTACCATCACCACCGTTTACTACGGCGCGGACGCCGCGACCGTGGCGGGCTTCATCACGCAGCCGCTCGAATCAGCGATCGCGCAGGCGCAAGGCATCGATTACATGTCCTCCGCGAGTACGACCGGAGTGTCGACGATCACGGCGACCTTGCGGCTGAACTATGACTCGAACCGCGCGCTCACCGAAATCAACACGCAGGTCAATTCGGT
>PMMB01000001.1:648-3368 GCA_003165495.1 Gammaproteobacteria bacterium
CGCGTGGTCAAGCCGAAGCTCGACTCGCTGGAAGGCGTGCAGACCGCTGAGATCCTGGGCGCCCGTCAATTCGCGCTGCGTGCGTGGCTGGACGCCTCGAAACTCGCGGCACACAACGTCACGGCGCAGGACGTGTTCACGGCGTTGGGCAACAACAATTTCTTGGCAGCGGTGGGGAGCAGCAAAGGCCAGATGGTCACCGTCGACATGACCGCCGGCACCGATCTGCATTCGGTCGAGGAGTTTCGCCAGTTGGCGATTAAGCAGGTCGGCGACTCGATCGTGCGTCTCCAGGATGTCGCCGTGGTCACGCTCGGCGCCGAGAACTACGATCTGAACGTCGCGTTCAGCGGCAAGCGTTCGGTGTTCATCGGCATCAAGGTGGCGCCGCAAGCGAATATCCTGACCGTCGCGAAGCGTGTCCACACGGCTTTTCCGGACCTCCAATCGCAACTGCCGACCGGGGTCAGCGGTGAAATCGTCTACGACTCGACCGAGTTCATCAACACGTCCATCTCCGAGGTCGTGAAAACGTTGGTGGAATCGCTCGTCATCGTGACGATCGTCATCTTCCTCTTCCTTGGAAGTCTGCGCGCGGTCATCATACCCGTCATCGCCATGCCGCTCTCGTTGGTCGGCACCTTCTTCGTGATGCTGGCACTGGGATACTCGATCAATCTATTGACGCTGTTGGCGCTGGTGTTGGCCATAGGTCTCGTGGTCGATGACGCCATCATCGTCGTTGAGAATGTCGATCGGCATATGAAAGAGGAGCAGAAGCCGCCGCTCGGTGCCGCCCTCATCGCGGCGCGAGAGCTCGGCGGCCCGATCCTGGCCATGACGGTGGTGCTGGTTGCGGTGTACGTGCCCATCGGCTTTCAGGGCGGTCTCACCGGCGCTTTGTTCACGGAGTTCGCCTTCTCGCTGGCGGGTGCGGTGGCCATCTCCGGAATCGTCGCGCTGACGCTCTCGCCCATGATGTGCGCAGTATTTTTCCGCTCGAGTCAGGATACCGGCCGAATGGTGCAGGCCATCGATCGATATTTTGAGTGGTTCCGCTCGCGCTATCGCCGCACGCTGCACGCTCTGCTCGAGACCTGGAAGGTCTTAATCGTGATGGCCTTCCTGCTGTTGCTGGTGCTGGTGGCGTGCTTCAAATTCACCAANNTCGGAACTGGCGCCGGAGGAGGACCAGGGCGTCGTACTCGCGAAGATCAATGGCCCGCCCAATGCGACCGCGCAGCAGATGCAGACCTACGCCGAGCAAGTGTTTGAGATCGCAAAGCAGGCGCCCGAGTACAAACAAATGTTCCAGATAACGGGCGTTCCTACCGTCAACTCTGGGATAGGCGGCGCGCTGTTCAAGCCGTGGGATCAGCGCACCCGCAGCGCGCATGAACTGCAGCTCGACCTCCAGCAAAAATGGGCGCAGATCGCCGGCGCCCAGGTGTTCGCGTTCCAGTTCCCACCGCTTCCGGGCTCGAGCGGCTTCCCGGTGCAGTTCGTGATCACGACGACTGAACCGTTCGAAAATTTGAACGACGTCGCCCAGGCCGTGGTCGCCAAGGCCCTGAGTCAACATGCCTTCTTCTTTGCGGACGTCGACCTGAAACTCGACAAGCCGCAGGCGACCATCGAGGTGGATCGCGACAAGGTTGCCGCGTTGGGTCTGAGCCAGTCCGACGTGGGAAGCGCGTTGAGCGCCGCCTTGGGCGGAGGGTACGTCAACTACTTCTCGATCGCGGGGAGGTCCTACAAGGTGATGCCGCAAGTCCAGCAGGTGGACCGGCTGAATCCCGAACAAGTGTTGAACTACTACATCCGTACGCCCTCGGGCGCTACTTTGCCTGCGAGCACCGTGGCGGACATCAAGTATTCGGTCGTACCCGAGTCGATCAATCGGTTTCAGCAGTTGAATTCGGTGACGATCGCCGGTGTCAGCGGCATGGCCCAAGGAGATATTCTCAAGTTCCTCAAGGACACGACCGCTCAGGTCGCTGGAAGCGGATATACCGTGGATTACGCGGGTGAGTCGCGCCAGTTCGTCCAAGAGTCCGGAGGCTTCTTCATAACCTTAGGCTTCGCGATCATCATCGTGTTTCTGGCGCTCGCCGCGCAGTTTGAAAGCTTCCGCGATCCGATTGTGATTCTCGTGTCGGTGCCGTTGGCCCTCTTGGGGGCGGTGATGTTCATGACCATGGGGTTTGCCTCGCTCAACATCTACACTCAGGTTGGCCTGGTGACCCTCCTTGGGCTGATCAGCAAGCACGGCATTCTGATCGTGCAGTTCGCCAACCAGCTGCAGCGGGGGGGACGCTCGAAGCGCGATGCGATCGAAGAGGCATCCGCGGTGCGCTTAAGGCCGATTCTCATGACGACTGCCGCCATGGTGCTGGGCGTCGTGCCGCTGGTCGTCGCCTCGGGCGCAGGTGCCGCCGGCCGCCATGACATGGGGCTAGTGATCTTTACGGGATTGTCGATCGGCACGCTGTTCACATTGTTCGTGGTTCCCGCCGTCTACATGGCAATCGGCGCTGATCACTCGGGGCTTACCGCCCCGGAGACCGCGGAGGCGGCGTAATGTCGTCGCCGCCCTGACAGCACGAGGACATGGCCGCGTCTGAAGAACTACCGCCCCTGACAGGTGCCGCAAAGCTTCTCGGCACCGTATCCTTGGCGCTCGCCACTTTCATGAATGTGCTCGACACGTCGATTGCGAA
>PMMB01000067.1:0-2408 GCA_003165495.1 Gammaproteobacteria bacterium
TTGTCGTAGAACTCGGAATCCTCGAATTGCGTCAAATCCAGCGTCAACGCCTTTTCCAATATCATGACGTTGACGCGCTGGCCCAGTTGCGCACGCAGCAACGATTGCGCGAGAGAGATGCCGCGTTGTGCCATGGAGATGGCGGCGACCAACAAGGCCTCGAGTCCGACAAACTTCACCACAGGGGCAAACACCGTCATACCGCCGGTGCGATGCAAATCGGCGGCATGGATGACCGCATCGACGATTTGCGCACCGACGTAGGCGACGCCCGCCGGGAGTACGCCGGCAACCAGCGTGAGCAGGGCGAGCGTGATGCTGAGCGCCTTGTTGGTGGTCCAGACGAGCACAAGCGCACGACGGCTGTAGGCGAACACGCCGAACAAACTGCGTTGCATGCCGCTTTGGTCGGCCGCCGCCTGGCCTAGGTGCGGCGAGCCGGCGTGATGGGGTGAAGGGTGCGCCGCCAAGATCTTGCTACTTCACCAAGCGCAAGCAGAATGGATAACGGTACGGTGTGCCGTCGCTCACCCGGATCGCGGCGATGACGACCAGACTTAAGTTCACGATGCCCAGAATCCAAAGAAATACAAAGCCGATGAGCACGATGGCCAACAGGGCGAAGACCAACCCCAGCAGCCACACGGTAATCTGGAAATTCAACGATTCCTTGGCTTGGGCGGCCACGAAGGGCATGGATTGCCCCTTCGACAACAATATGATCAGAGGACCCAAAATCGTGAACAGCACCAAGCCGCCGAACGGCAGAAAAATCAGGCCGCCGCTTCCCAATACCCAGAGCAGTCCGCACAGATGGGCGGCCATCGCCCAACCGCGCTCCTCACTGCCCGCCACTTCGTTCATGTCGCGTCCTTTGCTTCAAGGAATGATATCGGGTGCCGGTACGCCTGCGCATGCGGTCTATAATGCATACCTCTTATAGTCCGGTATGGCGGAGTAGTCGTGAAATTCAAGCCCTTACTCGATCACTGGAAGAAAGATCCGGCCCCGGTGCGAACCGCGAAGGAATACCCGATTCGCTTGGAGTTAGACGACGCCGCGCGCTTGCAAGCCTTGGCCGAATTGTTTCCCGGGCAGCCGATCGACGTGATCATTACCGATCTACTGCGTGCCGGCCTCGACGAAATTGCCGCCGCCATGCCGTATGAGGGAGGTCCGAAGGTCATTTCACGCGACGATCACGGCGATCCGCTCTACGAGGATATTGGTCTTACGCCGCGATTCGTTGAGCTCACCCGTAAATTCAAGAAGAAACTCGAGGCTTCCGGCTAAGGAAGTAGCGGCCTTGGGGCCGCCCCGCCTTAAGCGGCCCGGCTTGACGCTGCTCGCTTGAGAAGGCGATACTGCACCCATGTCGACCGCACGCATCCTTCGCAAGGCTTGGTGGTGGCGCACTTCCGCTTGAGGAGTGGGCGCTGGTCGGTCTTTTTAATTTAGTTCGTCGTAATCCAGAACCCATCTCCGTCTCAAGCCGGTGNNCCGTGAGATTTGCAGGTTGAACGCATGAAGCCCCCTTTTGACATCGCGGCCGATCTCGACACGCCGGTGTCGGCTTATCTGAAGCTCGCGCCCTTTCGGCCGAGATTCTTGCTGGAAAGCGTCGAGGGGGGCGAGCGGCTGGCGCGTTATTCCTTCATCGGATTCGGCGATTGTCTGGAAGTGCGTTTGGACGCCACGGGGCTCTACGTCGGCGGCGTGCACTCTCCCAGGCCGCAATCCAAGCACGAGTTCTTGGCTGTTCTGCGCGGCGCTCTTGGCAAGGCACCTCAACCGCTGCCGGAAGTGCCGGGGGTGCCGTTGCTCGGCGGTTTGGTCGGCTACACCGCATACGATGCGGTCCGCTACTTCGAGCGCCTGCCGGGACGCAATCTCGATGAAACCGAGACACCGCACGCGCATTATGTCGCGCCGCGGTCCTTGCTGGTGTTCGATCACCTGACTCGCACGGTCGCGCTACTGCATGACGGCAGCGAGGCCGAACGGCAAAGCCTGCGCCGCGAGGTGGTCAAGGCCTTGCGCGGCGCGGTGCCTGCCATCTTAAGCCCAGGGCGCTTTTCGCCGGCGACGCCGTCGCTGACGGAACAGGCTCATGCGGCGCGAGTACATCGCGCCCAAGAGTACATTGCCTCCGGCGACGTCTATCAGCTGGTGCTCGCGTCGCGATTCGAGGGCCGCCATGCGCTTGAGCCCTTCGAGGTGTACCGAGCGCTGCGGCTGCTCAACCCTTCGCCCTATATGTATTTTTGTGAATTGGGCGATATCACGGTGGTGGGCTCTTCGCCCGAAGCACTGGTGAAGTGCCACGGCGGATTTGCGCAATTGCGCCCGATCGCGGGCTCGCGCCCGCGCGGCGCCGATACGGCGCGCGACGCCGCGTTGGAAGCGGA
>PMMB01000067.1:2453-10992 GCA_003165495.1 Gammaproteobacteria bacterium
ATCCATACCGCGTGATCGAGCGCTATAGCCACGTCATGCACATCGTCAGCGGCGTCAACGGAATATTGGGGCCGGGACAGGATGCTTTCGACTTGTTTGCCGCGACCTTTCCCGCCGGTACCTTGGTGGGCGCTCCGAAGGTGCGTGCGATGGAAATCATCGACGAACTCGAACCGGTGGGCCGGCAGCTCTACGGCGGGACAGTCGGCTACTTCGGCCGGCGCGGCGACATGGATCAAGCGATCACGATCCGCACNNGCCGAATACGATGAGTTGATGGCGAAGAGCGCCGTGCTGCGGCGTGCGCTCGAGCTTGCGGCGGAGGGTCTCTAAGATGCGGCCCAAGATATTGCTGATCGATAACTACGATTCTTTCACGTACAACCTGGTGCAAGCATTTTTGGTGTTGGGAGCCGTGGTCGACGTGCATCGTAACGACGCGATCACGGTCGAAGAGGCGTTGGCGCAGGGGCCCTCTCACCTGGTCATTTCGCCGGGCCCCGGTACACCGCACGACGCGGGTGTCTCCATGCGGATGATTCACGCGTTCACCGGGCGCATACCGATTTTCGGCGTCTGCCTTGGCCATCAATCCTTGGTGGAGGTATTNNGGCGGCAAGGTGGTGCGCGCCGCGCGCTTGATGCACGGCAAGGTGTCGCCCGTCCTGCATGACGGCAAGGGACTCTTTGCCGGTCTGCCGCAGGAATTCGACGCGGGTCGTTATCACTCGCTGATCGCGGCGCCCGATAGCATCCCGTCGGTGCTCGAGGTCACGGCGCGTACCGCGGAAGGCGAAATCATGGGCGTCCGGCATCGATCACTGCCGATCGAAGGAGTGCAATTTCACCCGGAAAGCGTGCTCACGCCGGACGGTCCGCTTCTAATGGGAAATTTCCTCAAGACCTAAGATAGTGAGCAGCCCACGCGACATGCTCGACACCCTTGTGCAGCGCCGCGACCTCAGCGAAGCGCAGGCTGCGGCACTCTTGAGGTCGCTGACGACCTCGGAACTCGCACCCGCGATGGCCGGCGCACTGTTGGCCGCATTGCGCGCGAAAGGCGTCACGGCCGACGAGGTACGCGGCTTTGCGGGCGCAATGCGCTCGCTTGCGCGCAAACCGGAGCTGCCGGCCGGGATCGATGCCATCGACATCGTCGGCACCGGCGGCGATGCCTCCGGCAGCCTCAATTTATCGACGGGGGCGGCGTTGCTGGCGGCCGCCTGCGGGCTGCCCGTCGTCAAGCACGGCAATCGCTCAATTTCGAGCCGCAGCGGCAGCGCGGATTTGATCGAGCAGCTGGGATTTACCCTGCCGCTGGACGAGACCCAGGCGGCGCAGTGTTTTGCGGCCACCGGCTTCACGTTTTTATTCGCGCCGTATTTTCATCCGGCGATGAGGGCTTTGGCGCCGATCCGCGCCGCGCTCGGCATTCGCACGGTATTCAATTTGCTGGGGCCGTTGACGAATCCCGCGGCGCCGCGCTTTCGCTTGATCGGCGCCTACGATGCGGTCACCGCGGAGCTGATGGCCGGCACCCTGGCGGGGATGGACATCGAGCGCGCCTGGGTGGTGCATGGAGCGGCGGGTTGGGACGAAGCCACACCGATTGGTCCCTTCCTGGCATTCGACGTCACGCGCGATGCGATTCGTCGCCACGAAATCGATCCGCGGGAATTCAAGTTAGCGCCGTGCCGCTCAAGCGACTTGGCCGGCGGCGATGCCGCCGCGAATCTCGCGGCATTGCTCGAGGTATTCGCAGGCCGTGATCGCGGTGCGCATTTTGCGGCGTTGGCGCTGCAATGCGGTCTCGCCTTATTCATTGCCGGCCGCGCGACATCCATTCAGATGGGAATCGACATGGCGCAAGCGGCCGTGGACAGCGGCCGGGCGGATGAGTGGCTGCGCAAGTTGCGGCAATTCGCGACGGGTGGCCGATGAGCGGCTTTTTGGACGACATGGCTTCTCTAAGCGCGGCGCGCGTGGCAGAGGCGCTTCGGCATGAATCCGCAGACGCCTTGGAACGCCGCGCGCGGCAGGCGGCGCCCAGCGCGCCGTTGCGCTTGTCAGCCTTAGGCTTCGACGTCATTGCGGAACTCAAACTGCGTTCCCCGGCCGCCGGCCGGTTGAGCGATGAGAGTCAAGATTGGTTGGGGCGCGTCGCCGCCTACGCGCGCGGCGGTGCCGCTGCGGTGTCGGTTTTGACCGAGCCCTCTCGTTTCGATGGATCGCTCGAACATTTACGCCAGGCCGCGGCGGTACTGGCACCCCTAGGCGTGCCGGCAATGCGCAAGGATTTTCTGGTCGATCCCTACCAGGTATTGGAAGCGCGCGCCGCCGGGGCGGGCGGTGTCTTGGTCATTCTGCGAATGTTGCCTCACGGGCGAATCGTGGAGCTGCTGGATGTTGCGGCCGAGCATGACATGTTCGTGCTGTTGGAAGCGTTCGACGAGGTAGATTTAGGATTGGCGCGCGATCTGATGACGTCACGCGCGGGTCATCGCGCGGCTCATGAGGAGCGGATATTGATCGGGGTCAACTGTCGTGACTTGCAAACGCTGGAAGTTATGCAGGAGCGGTTCGCGGCGCTCGCGCCGCTGCTGCCGGCCGGTTGGCCGGCGGTTGCCGAGAGCGGCGTCGCCGGAGCCTCAGATGCTCGGCGCATGCAGCAGCTGGGCTATGGTCTGGCGTTGATCGGCACCGCCCTGATGGCTCGCGAAGACCCGTCGCGGCTGCTGCGCGAAATATTCGAAGCGACGCGGACAGTGCAACCTTAAATGGCTACACTCGGCGCATGTGGATAAAGATCTGCGGCATCACCAGTGCGGACGCGGTGGCTGCGGCCGCAGAGGCCCATGTCGACGCGATCGGTTTCGTGTTCGCACCCAGTCCGCGGCAAGTGACACCCG
This sequence comes from Gammaproteobacteria bacterium, assembly GCA_003165495.1. Classification (GTDB taxonomy): domain Bacteria; phylum Pseudomonadota; class Gammaproteobacteria; order Steroidobacterales; family Steroidobacteraceae; genus Bog-1198. Next base: position 5,363 of record PMMB01000067.1, read on the forward strand.
GTCAGGCGGCGCAACTGGCCGCGCTTGCACCGCCGGGGATTTTGCGCATCGCGGTTGCACAGCACCCGCTGCAAATGAAGGTCGACGAAATCTGCCGTATTCTCAAACCGGATTACTTTCAAACGGACGTCGAAGATTTGCGCGAATTGAAGATTCCGGCGCATATCAAGGTGCTTCCCGTCGTGCGCTTCGGCCGTAAAACGCCGAACCCGTTGCCGGCGCGCATGTTGTTCGAAGGCCCATCGAGCGGCATCGGCGAGATGGCCGATTGGGGGCGCGCGGCGGAGCTGGCGCGGCAAACGGAGGTGATTCTCGCCGGCGGTTTGTCCGCGCAGAATGTGGCCGAGGCAATCCAGGCGGTGCGCCCGTTCGGGGTGGACGTGAGCAGCGGCGTCGAGGAAGTTCCGGGGGTCAAAGACCCGGCAAAAATTCACGAGTTCGTCCGGGCGGCGCGCGCCGCTGCGGCGAGGCTGGAGAATGAGTCATGAATTCACTGCCGCGCACCGCTGCGGCGACGGTCGGCTTTCCCGACGCCCGCGGCCGTTACGGCGCTTTCGGCGGGCGCTATGTTCCTGAGACCTTGGTGCCTGCGCTCGATCGGCTGCAAGCGGGTGTCGAGCGGTATTTGAACAACGCCGAATTTCAGGCTGAGTTCAATCATGAGCTAAAAACTTGGGCGGGCCGCCCGACCGCTCTGTCCGCTGCGCCGAATTTGAGCAAGCGCTGGGGAGCCGAAGTCTGGCTCAAACGCGAAGATCTTGCTCATACAGGCGCGCACAAAATCAATAACGCCGTGGGTCAAACGCTGTTGGCAAAGCGCTTGGGCGCCAAGCGCATCATCGCCGAAACCGGTGCGGGGCAGCATGGTGTCGCGAGCGCCGCCGCGGCCGCGCGGCTGGGAATGCCCTGTGTGGTCTACATGGGCGCGGTCGACGTGGAACGGCAATCGCCGAACGTCGGACGCATGCAACTCCTGGGCGCGACCGTGGTGCCGGTGACCGGCGGCGATGCGACCTTGCGTGCGGCAATCGACGAGGCGTTGCGCGATTGGGTGTCCGATCCCAATGCCACGTACTACTGCATTGGCTCGGCGGTGGGACCACACCCGTATCCGTACCTGGTGCGCGAACTACAGGCCGTGATCGGCCGCGAGGCGCGGGCGCAGATGCTGGCGCAGGCGGGCGGCTTGCCGGATGTGGCTGTGGCTTGCGTGGGTGGCGGCTCGAACGCCATTGGCTTGTTTCATCCCTTCTTGGGCGACACCGCGGTGACACTGCTCGGCGTGGAAGCCGGGGGCCGCGGCGCCGGCCTCGGGGACAACGCGGCCTCCCTGACCCGCGGAACTCCCGGTGTTTTACAGGGCAGCTATACGCTGATACTGCAGGACGCTTATGGTCAGGTGCGGGAAACTCATTCGGTGTCCGCCGGCCTTGATTATTCCGGTGTCGGTCCGGAGCACGCGTACTTGATGAAAAGCGGACGCGTCGCCTACGAATCGGCGACGGACGACGAAGCTTTGGATGCGCTCGCCGAATGCGCCAAGTTCGAGGGCATTCTGCCGGCCATCGAAAGTGCCCATGCGTTTTTCGGCGCGCGGCGCTATGCCCAAGCTCACCCCGGTGCGCGAATTCTCATCGGTTGTTCGGGACGCGGGGACAAGGACATGCCCATCCTGCAGCGTACTCTCTTGAAGGATCTCGGCCGGTGAAGGCAGCGCTGGCGGCGGCGCCGCGAGACACCGTCTCCGCGGCTATTCAAGCGGCGGCCGCGAGAGGTAGACCGGCGCTGGTGGGTTTTCTCACCGCTGGATTTCCAACGCGACTTAAGTTCAAGGACAACCTGGCTGCCGTCGCCAGTGTCTGCGATGTGGTTGAAATCGGGGTGCCCTTCACCGATCCGATGGCCGACGGGACCACCGTACAGCGGGCGAGCTTCGTCGCCCTGGCTGACGGGGTCACGCTGCCGTGGATACTCGAGGAACTCAAGTCCTTGGGTGAGAGGCACGCGGCGCCCATTCTCTTGATGAGCTACTTGAATCCACTGCTTAAGTTTGGGCTCGAAGCGCTGCCGCGCGCGGCGGCGGCGGCGGGGGTTGCCGGATTCATCGTCCCGGATTTGCCGTTCGAGGAAAGCGACGATCTCAAACGGGCGCTCGATCGCGAAGGCCTGGCGCTGGTGCAAATGGTGACGCCGGTGACGCCTCCCGAGCGATTGGCGATGTTGTGCCGGGATGCACAAGGCTTCGTCTACGCGGTGACCATGACGGGCACCACCGGGACGCCCAAGGGCGCGACCGAGGTGCCGCCGGACGTGCTGGAGTACATGGATCGAGTCAAGCGTTGCTCGAACGTTCCGGTGTGCGCGGGTTTCGGCATCCGCTCCCGGGAGCAGGTTGCGCGCTTTGCGGGCCACGTGGATGGCGTGGTGGTCGGCTCCGCCTTGGTGGAGGTCCTGGAGCGAGGCGAGGATGTCAGGGCTTTTTTGCGGTCATTACGTGAGCCCCCGTGAGCGTTCGAATGACGCTCGGCCCGAGGCATGCGGGTCCATGAAGCGAGTGTTCCGCGCCGGGTCGCTGATACAGGTGGCGCATGCTCGCAACGTGCTGTTGTCCGCCGGGATCCAAAGCGAATTGCGCAATCAGTATCTGGCGGGTGCCCTGGGTGATTTGCCGATGTTGGAAACCTGGCCGCAACTGTACGTCGAGGACGCGGATGAACAAGCCGCCCTGCGCGCTTTGGCACGCGCCGCGACGGTGCCGAGCGGGGCATCGTGGACCTGCGAACTCTGCGGCGAGGTGCTCGAACCGCAATTCACCAGCTGCTGGCGCTGCGGCTCGACCGCGTCGTCTATACCATAGCTCGATCGCGGTCAAGCGTTTGCCGTGTCGGACAAACACTGACACAAAGTGGCGTGAATTCCGAGTCGAGGTTCAGCGCCTACCGCTGGCGACCTTGGGCGTGTACAGGTTACAAATCTAGCCGTGCCAGCGCCCGTGTACAAATTACACGAGCGCGCCTAGGAGGAGGTTTTGTAATGAACAGCGTCAGCCATGGTTTTGCAGAGCAACCCGCGCCTTTGACTCCGGTTGGTTCCTTGTTGGGCGCATCCCCGGCCATGCAAGAAGTGTTTCGACTCATCGAGCGAGTCGGACCCACCGAAGCCAGCGTGCTCTTGACCGGCGAAAGCGGTTCCGGCAAGGAGTTGGCAGCCCGGTCGATTCACGAGTCCAGCTTGCGCCGCGGCGGACCTTTCATTGCAATCAACTGCGGCGCCATACCGGCCGGGCTCATCGAGGCGGAATTGTTCGGTTACGAGAAGGGAAGTTTTTCCGGAGCCGTCCGCGCGCACGCCGGTGTGTTCGAACGCGCTGAAGGAGGGACGCTGTTGCTCGACGAATTGACGGAAATGCCGCTCGACATGCAGACGCGGCTGCTGCGCGTTCTAGAGACGCGCAAGTTCTATCGCGTTGGGGCGAGTACCGAGTTGCCTTCCGACGTTCGCGTCATCGCGTCAACCAACCATTGCCCATTGCAGGCGGTGCAGAACGGCCACCTTCGCGAGGACCTGTTGTACCGCCTGGCCGTGTTTCCGGTCGGCATGCCGCCGCTGCGTGAGCGAGGCGATGACGTGGAAGTGTTGGCGGAGCATTTCTTGGCGGAACTGAACGCGCAGGGGCGAACGCAAAAGCGGCTTTCGGCGCTTGCCCGGATGACGCTGAGGCAGCATACCTGGCCGGGCAATGTCCGCGAACTCAAGAATTGCATCGAGCGCGCGTTCATTCTCGGCGATGTCGTTCTCGAATTGGCGCCGTTGATTCCGGGCGCTGCGCGAGAGCGCGATCAGATCAGCGACGATAGGCGGCTGGACATTCGTGTGGGATCGCGCATTCACGACATGGAGCGCTCGCTGATCGAAGCGACTTTGGATTACTTCAAGGGCAACAAGCGGCGGGCGGCCGACGCGCTGGGCTGCAGTCTCAAGACGCTGTATAACAAGCTCAACGGATATTCACAAAACCAAGAGTGCGCGAATTCCTAAGCGCCCAGCCAACGGAGAATAGAACGTGTCAAGAGTACTGATCGCGGACGATCACGCGGTGGTCCGCGCCGGATTCAAGCAATTCCTCGAAGCCGACTCGACTATCAATGCCGTGGGCGAGGCTGCCAGCGGCAACGAGACTCTCGACCTGCTGCGAGAACAAGAATGGGACCTCGTATTGCTCGACATTCACATGCCGGATCGCAGTGGCTTGGATATCTTGCGCCATATTCAGACCGGCCACCCCGGCGTACGAGTGCTGGTGATGAGCGGGCTGCCGGAGCAGCAATATGCGGTCAATGTCCTGCGAGCCGGGGCGAGCGGCTATCTATCGAAGGACAGCGCGCCCGAGGAATTGATGAAGGCGGTGCGCACGGTATTGGCGGGCCGGCGTTATGTCAGCGCGGCGCTGGCGGAGAGATTGGTGGCCGATCTCGACGGCGATCCGGACAAGCCGCTGCATGCGCGCCTGTCGACCCGCGAATTCCAAATCTTTTGCAAATTGGCGGCGGGGCGCGGTGTTTCGGACATCGCCAATGAGCTCAGTCTCAGTGTGAAAACCGTGAGCACCTATCGAAGCCGCATTTTAGAAAAGATGAGCTTTACCGCGAACGCGGACATTACGTCCTATGCCTTGCGTAATGGGCTCATCCAATAGTTGCGGCCTTGTGAGAATCATCCTACATCAGAACCTGAGTACCCGCTCTGGCCGGCATACAACGGGTGACGCTAAACTGCGACAAACATGTACAGCAATACTACGGACGCAATGTCAATGGCGCAGTGCCTGAGGGTCTTACTTGTCGAAGACTCCAAAGTATTGATGGAGCGATTGACTGAGGCGATACGGCAAATTCCTGAAGTGGAATTGATCGGCACCGCGGATACCGAGGCGACGGCGGTGGCGTCCGCGAAGCGCGACTCGATCGATGTGATCATTCTGGATTTGCATTTGAAGCAGGGCACGGGCTTCGGTGTCATGCGCGCGTTGGCCACCGCCCAATTGAAGCCGCGAATAATCGTGCTGACGAACTACGACCTGCCGGAATACAAGAATGCCGCGATCGCCCTCGGCGCAACGCATTTTTTGGACAAGGCGCGCGACTACGGCAGGCTGCCGGAAGTCCTGCACGAAATCTGCGAAGCGCATCTCTCGAAACACTGAACGTCGCGCGGTCCGCGCTGCCGTTACGCCTACAGAGCTTTAGGCAATTCCCACACTAATGACGGCTGCATTTCCGATGCAAACACGGATTGCGGGCGTTTATGCTCGAATTTCGGTAGGCATCACCATTTTTTGGAGAAATGCAATGAATTGGGATCGCGTACAAGGCAATTGGAAACAGTTCAAAGGCAAGGTCCAGCAGAAGTGGGGCAAATTAACCGACGACCACGTTAATGCAATTGATGGACGCCGCGAAATATTGGCCGGAAAACTTCAAGAGGCGTACGGCATAGGCAAGGAAGAGGCGGATATTCAGATCAACGATTGGCAAAAATCCGTGCAGGAAGTCGCGAACGATCACGACGGCGCCCGCCAAGTCAACGCCCGACGATAAATTCAAGCGGCGCCTCCCGGACTCCTTGGGTTT
>PMMB01000034.1:0-1159 GCA_003165495.1 Gammaproteobacteria bacterium
TGCGCGGCACGTTTGCCAACATCCGGCTGCGGAACCTTTTGCTGCCGGGTACGGAAGGCGGCGTGACGTTGCACATCCCCAGCGGCGAGCAGATGCCCATCTTCGACGCCTCCCTCAAGTACAAGGCCGCGGGGACGGCACTCGTGATCCTCGCCGGGAAAGAATACGGCACCGGCAGCTCGCGCGACTGGGCGGCGAAGGGCACGATGCTGTTGGGGGTCAAGGCAGTGATCGCCGAGAGCTTCGAGCGCATTCACCGCTCCAACTTGATCGGCATGGGCGTGCTGCCGCTGCAATACAAGGACGGTCAGAGCGCACGCAGCCTGGGGTTAACCGGCAAGGAAACGTTTGAAATCGTCGGACTCAATCGCGGTGCGGCGAAATCCGTCAAGGTCATTGCCAAAACCGATGACGGCACGCGGACGCTGACGACGGAGTTCGAAGCGCGCCTGCGCATCGATACCCCGAAAGAACTCGAGTACTACCAACACGGCGGGATTCTGCATTACGTATTGCGGCAACTCGCCACACCAAGCAAGGCGGCCTAACTCATGTCTCTCACTATGTATACGGCCACCGTGCCGACCTGTACTCGCGCGTTGAACAACCTCACTGCCATCCTGGAGAAGGCCACGGCCCACGCCGAGGCTCGCAAGATCAATCCTGCGGTATTGCTGAACACTCGATTGTTTCCCGACATGTTTCCGCTGGCGACGCAAATCCACATCGCCAACGATATCGCGCAAGGCGGCGCGGCGCGGCTCGCGGGCGCGGCAGTCCCTGTCTTCGAATCGAAGGAGAGGACCTTTGCCGAATGGATCGCCGCGACACGAGGCACCATCGCGTATCTCGAGTCATTGAAGCCGGCGCAGTTCGAGGGATCCGAGGACAAGGCCATCACTTGGCAGACTCGCACCTCCACCCGGAACATGCAGGGCACCCCCTATTTGTTCCATCACGTGCTGCCGAACGTGTTTTTCCATGTCACGACCGCCTATGACATTCTCAGGCAAGCCGGTCTGGAGCTAGGCAAGCTGGATTATTTGGGAAGGGCTTGAGACGCGACGCTCCCCGCCTTGACCAACACCATCACGCTCGGATTAAGGTGGTTCTTGATGGCCGAATTGACCTGGTCTCGCGTCAGCGCGTTGACCGCCTC
>PMMB01000034.1:1197-10620 GCA_003165495.1 Gammaproteobacteria bacterium
AGGCCCTTCTCCAGCAGAGCCGGCGCAAAGCTGGCCGAAATAGCCCAGCTGCCGTCGACGATGCTGTCTTCGGACACCGCGGCCGAAATATGGTAAGTCAGGCCTTCTTTGTCGCGCACGATACCCATCAACCGTCCGGTGAAACCTCTACCAAAAATCGCCGTGCCTACGTGCAGAGCCAATGCGTCGGGGTCTTTGTAGCGCAGCCCCGTCGGTTGCCCGATTATCACCGACACGCTCGGTTTGTCGGCGAGCGGTACCGATACGTCGCGTGCCGCCGTCAATGCGGCGGGCGTTGCCGGCCGCACGAAATCTTGGCCGCCGGTCCAGCCGGAAAACGCCTTGCCGATCTCGATCTGCGTTTCAGGTGCGTCCACGTCGCCAACCACGACCAGGATCATGTGAGCCGGACCATAATATTTGGCGTGAAAGGCCCTGAGCTCATCGAGGGTTGCGGCCTGCGCCGCGGCCTCGTAGTCGCTGACCGTGTGCGGCCGGTTTGGATGCCCCTGGGGGAATATCGCACGGCTAAAGGCCTCTTGCGCGCGCGCCTCGGTATTCTGCGCCGAAGCTTCCAAAGCGCCGATGAATTGCTGCTTCGCCTTGTTGAACTCTGGCAGTTGCAAGGCCGGCGTGCGCAGTTCCGCGGCAATCAGCCCGATCACCAGCGGCAGGTCCTTCTTGAGGCACTTGGCGCGAACCTCCAGTGATTGCGTGCCCACGCTGAAGGCGATTTCGGCGCCGACATTGTCCAACTGGTCGGCAATCGCAAACTTGTCGAGACTCTTCGTGCCGCGGTCGAGCATCATCCCGGCGAGCGTGGGAATCGCGATGTTACCGGACTCGGCCATCGCGTCGCCCGCCGGCATCGACCCTAGAATCACGACCACCTCTTTTACGTCGGTGTGATAGGTAATGAGATCGATTCCCGCCACTTGCGAGCGGTTGCCGCTTTGCGCCGCGGCGGCGCCGCTCACCAAGAACAACGCGGTCAATAGATAGTGTCGCATCACGAGCCCTTCTCCGCTGTCGGCGGCATCGGTATGAACCAGCCCGTCGTACTCTGATCCACCTTGAGATACTCCTTGGCGACGCGTTGCACGTCCGCGGGAGTCACTTGCTGCACCTTCTGCGGAAAAGTCACATAGAGAGTCCAATCGCCCACGGCGATCCACTCGTTGATCTCTCCGGCAATCGCGGCGGTTCCATCGCGCTTGTAGGCGTCGGCGGCAATATATTGCTGCTTCACCCGCGCCACTTCGGCCGCCGTCACCCCATCGGCTTTGATCTTGGCGATCTCGGCCAGCAGGGCCTTCTCGACTTGGGCATGCGCGGCGCCCGGCGCGAGAACCGCGTACACCGTGTGCAGCGACAGGTCGCGATGCAGATCGGTGCCGGCGCCGGCGTTCAAGGCCAGCCCTTGATCGACGAGAGCCCGGTACAGCCGCGCGTTTTTGCCCGAACTCAAAATGGCATCCAGCATATCGAGCGCCGGCTGATCGGCGTCCCGGCCATTCGGTACCTTGTGAGCGATGATCACAGTCCCGAGCTCTCCCGGGCGCTTGACGATGACACGCCGTTCCCCGCTTTGCGCCGGTTCCTCCGTGTAAATCGCGGGGATGGGCGCCGGAGAACGGGCATACACGCCGTAGTATTTCGTGATCAGGCCCAAGATGTTCGCAGGATCAAGGTCGCCGATCACTGTCACGGTCGCGTTGTTGGGCCAGTAGAACGTGTCGTAGAACTCGCGCAATTTGGCGATGGGAACATGTTCGATGTCGCTCTTCCAGCCGATCGTCGGATGATGGTACGGCAACGCTACGTAAGCCGCCGACGTCACCTCTTCCATGAGCACGCTGTCCGGGTCGTTCTTGCCGCGTTCGTATTCATTGCGCACGACCGTCATTTCCGACTGTCGATCGGCCTCGCGCAGCCACAGATGGCGCATGCGGTCGGCTTCGATTGCGATATACCCTTCCAGGCTTTCACGGCCGATGGTCGCGAAGTAATTGGTGCGGTCGAACGAAGTGCTGGCATTGAACTGGCCGCCGACGCGTTCCAGGTATTGCTTGACGCTATTGCCCTTGGTGTCGTTGAAGCTCTCGCTTCCCTTGAACATCATGTGTTCGAGGATATGCGTCGCCCCGGTGGTGCCCGTCACCTCGTTGCGTGAACCGACTTGATAGGTCACCTGAAGAGTCACCACCGGCGCCGAATGGTCGGGCACCAGCAACACGGTGAGGCCATTGCCGTCGAGCCGATACTCGTCTATTCCACCCAGTGACTTCACGTAGGTTGCGCCTGTCACGGGCGGCATTACGGCCGCGGCCCGCGTCGAGGGGACGAGCGCGCCCAGCGCCGCTGCGCCCGCGCACATGCACGCAACCCAGTTCCTCCGCGATCCAGGATATTCGACTTTGTCAAGCATACTGTCTCCCAACGCCCATTCGCACACCGGCTTGCCGCCGGAATCGTCAATTCTAGTTCGTTCTTAGCTCTGGATGGCACATAATCGACGTGCCTTCGGCGGCGAGCGCCTGCGCTTCATCGGTCCATACCCTGAAGCGCTGCAAAATGTTGGGACCGAAGGTCATGCAGATGGCAACGTCCGCCGCATCACGCCCGCGGGCTATCAGCACTCGGCCGATGCGGCGTTGATTATTGCGGGGGTCGAAGGTGTGCCATCCGCCTCCGACATATGCCTCGAACCAGCCGGCGAAGTCCATGGGTGCGTCCATGGCCGGCACCCCGATGTCGCCCAGATAGCCGGTGCAATACCGGGCGGGGATATTCAAACATCGGCACAGAGTGATCGCCAGATGCGCGAAATCGCGGCACACACCCTGTCGTTCATTGTATGTTTCCCACGCAGTCATGGTGGGACGCGCGCATTGATAGTCAAACGCGATGTGCTGATGCACGAAATCGCAAATCGCCTGCACCCGGCTCCAACCGGGCATCATCCCACCGAATAGACTCCACGCCGTAGCCGACAAGAGTTCGGTCTCGCAGTAGCGACTGGGAAGTAGAAACACCAAGGTCTCATCCGGCAGCGAATCGACCGTGTGTTCGAATGCGTGGGGAAAGCTGAGTTCGGCGAGGCCTGAGTCCTTGATCAAGGCGTCGCTGGTGACGCGGAAAGTTCCTGCAGGCGCGATCACGCGAGTGCACCAGTTACCGAAGCCGTCGCGATACATGGTCAGCGGCACGGCCGGTTCGGTGAGGATGGTATCGACGCGGACCAAGTCACGCGTCCGGCTGTAGTGCACGTTCAGATTCAAGATCATCGGCGTGGCTTGCGGGAACTCGTATGCTAATTCATAGCCAAGTCGTATCAGCATCGCGGTTACCGCCTGAATTGGGTACGCCCTTAAGTGTGCCACGAGTACGCGCGCGCTCAAATCGGCGGCCCACGTCACGAATTGTAGGCTGCGTCCTACGCGCTGAGTAGCCGAGTCAAACCGAGAATCGAGCGCACGAACGGCGCCGGAACATCGAGGCGCTGCGCGATTTCAGCGACCGCGCCCAGCTGTGGGGCGAGTTCGAGCGGACGACCTGCTTCAAGATCGGCGAGCATCGAAGTCCTGAAATCGCCGAGACGCTGCGTCACGGCGATTCGCTGAAGCGGCGTCATGCTCATCGGCAAATCCAAACGCTGCGCGCACAGTTGCATCTCTTCCATCATGCGTACGCATAATTCCCGGACGTCCGCATCGGCGAGCATCTTGGCGGTTCCGCAACGCGTCAGGGCGCTCACCGGATTCATATTCATGTTGCCCCAGAGTTTCGCCCACACGTCATGGCGAATTCGCCGGGATATTTCCGCGTTGATGCCGCCGCTTCGCAATCCGGTCACTACTTCCTGAAGGCGGCTCGTGACCTCGCCGTTCGGTTCGCCCAGAAGCAAGCGATCAGCGGCCACCACCCGTACATGCGCCGGCGCGAGTACCCGCGCCGACGCGTGCACGACCGAACCCAGTATGCGTTGCCGCGGAAACGTGCGCTCCTGCGATTGGTCCGGATCGACGGACTTGAGCGACTGATTCGCCATCGCACCGCCGAAATCATGGAAGAACCACCACGGGATGCCATTGGTCCCGCTGATGACCACGGTGGACGGACCGATCAGAGCGCTCAAGGAAGGCGCGAGATCCGGCAGGACCTGCGCCTTCACGGTGAGGAACACGTAGTCATGAACTCCTAGTTCGGCCGCCGATCCGGCCCGCGGCCGGCTGTGTCGCGTCTCACCGCCCTGCTCGACGCACAGGCCGTCGACACGCAGTGTGGCGAGCGTGGGCCCGCGCGCCAGCATCGACACGGCCCATCCGGCGCGGCCGGCGGCGTCGGCGATCCAGGCGCCGATGGCGCCCGCCCCCACGACGGCGACTGATGGACTCATAAACAAAGAATAGCAAACTCCCGTGAAGGCAAGATTGTGGTCAACTAGGGCAAGTCAGCTGTAATAATAGTTCGAGATAATTACCTTAACTAATTGTATTAACTAATATATATTGTATTCATGACAGTCTCAGAAACTGCCGTGCCGCGCCGCTGGATTGCCGTATTCGATCTCGATGGCACGTTGACCAGGCGCGACACGCTGGTGCTGTTTTTGATGAGCTTTCTGCGGCGGCATCCATGGCGGTTGATTGGGCTATGGCGCTTACCGTTCGCCTTGTTTGGCTTCGTGGTGCGAAATCATGATCGCGGTGTACTGAAATCACGGGTCATCCGTATGGTCATGGGCGGTGCCACCCGAACGGTCATCGACACCTGCGCCGACTCGTTCGTAGACGCCCTGAAGCTTCGCCACCGATTCAGACCGGCCGCCCTCGCCATGCTCGAGGCGCATAGCGCAGCGGGCGATCACCTGGTATTGCTGTCGGCGAGCCCGGATCTATACGTGCCCCGCATCGGCCGGTCTTTGGGGTTCGAACGCACCCTGTGCACTGAGATTGAATGGCGGGCGGACCGGCTTGACGGCGCCCTGAAAACCGCGAATCGCCGCGGCGCTGAAAAATTGCGCTGTCTGGCCTGGCTGCGCTCGCAATACCCCGAATTACCGATAGTGGCCTATGGCAACAGTGCCGCGGACTTGGAGCACATGCGGCACGCCGACCGCGCACTCCTGGTGAACGGCAATGCCGCCGCGCGCGCCTTGGCGGCGAAATGGGGGATACCGACCTCGAATTGGATCTAAAGTAGCCGCAATCGAAACAAACGTCTGACTCGACCGGTCTACCACGTAGACGAATACCTTGGACACTTGAGAGAGAACTATGCGCAAGAGATCCGCAGATCCGGCCAAAATCGTGCCGTCCGACATAACGCCGTACCAGCAGTACTTGTCGCGGCGCGCCCTGATCGCGGGTGGCTTAGGTTTTGCCGCAGCCCAAAGCATCGGTGGGTTCGCAGGCGTGGCGTTCGGCCAGCCGGCGGCCGCTCTGACCTACGTGCGCAATGGGGCCTTAAGCGTTGCGGATGCGCCCAATTCGTACACGGACATCACCACGTACAATAATTATTACGAATTCGGCACCGATAAATCCGACCCGTCGGAGAACGCACAGAAATTTCGCACCCGGCCATGGAACGTCACCATCGGCGGTGAGGCCGAAGTGACCGGAACTTTCAGCCTCGAAGACATCCTCCAACCGCATCCCTTGGAAGAGCGCATCTATCGACTGCGCTGCGTGGAAGCTTGGTCGATGGTGGTGCCCTGGGTCGGCTTCCCGTTGGGCGATTTGCTCAAGCGCTTCAAGCCCACGTCGAAGGCCAAATTCGTGGAATTTAAAACCCTGTACGACCCGAAACAAATGCCCGGTCAGCGTGCTGCCGTGCTCGAATGGCCCTACGTGGAGGGGCTGCGCATCGATGAGGCGATGCATCCTTTGACCCTCATGGCGGTCGGGCTGTACGGCAAGGTGTTGCCGAACCAGAACGGCGCTCCGCTGCGGCTGATCGTTCCTTGGAAATACGGCTTCAAGGGCATCAAAGCCATCGTCAGCATTAAATTCACCGAGCACGCACCGCGTACCACCTGGGCGGGTTCCGCTGCCAATGAGTACGGTTTTTTTGCCAACGTCAATCCGGCCGTCGACCATCCGCGATGGAGTCAAGCAAGCGAACGGCACATCGGCGCGAATGCGTTCGGGCGGCGGCAGCCCACTCTGCCGTTCAACGGCTACGCCGCGCAGGTAGCCAATCTCTACAACGGGATGGATCTGCGGAAATTCTTTTGATGTGGCCGATTCGTTGGGTCTTGAAGCCTCTGGTGTTTCTGGCATGTCTGATCCCCGCCCTGCACATAGGGCTTGGCGCCCTCAATGCCGCCGGTGTGCTGCACATCGGCGCAGTGTCTCTCGGCGCCGATCCGGTCAAAGTCATGCTGCACACCTGCGGCCGGTGGACGCTCAACTTCCTGATGATTGCCCTGTGCATGACGCCGCTCAAGGATCTGACGCACTGGGTTGTATGGCTACGGTTTCGGCGGATGTTCGGCCTGTTCGCGTTTTTCTACGTGCTGCTGCATTTTTCGGTGTATCTATTGCTCGATCAGAGCGGCAAGCTTGGCGACCTGTGGCAGGACATCGTCAAACGGCCGTACATCACGATCGGCATGCTGGGACTGCTGTTGTTGATTCCGCTTGCCGTCACTTCCACCGCCAAAGCACAGCGTCGACTGGGGAGGCGCTGGACTCGATTGCATCGCCTGATCTACGTGATCTCGATCCTCGGCGTCTGGCACTTCTGGTGGGGGGTGAAAAAGGACATCCGCGAGCCGCTGTTGTACGTCTGCGGTCTCACGCTTCTGCTCGGGTATCGTCTATGGAAACACCGCCAATCGCTGGCACGCGTCAGCGTCGCACGCTTTGCAAGGACTGATGGAGCCTGAGCATCAAGCTCTCGGTGGTTTGCCAATCGATGCACGGATCGGTGATGGACAAGCCGTATTCGAGCTTGCTCAAGTCCTTTGGAATGGACTGGTTTCCCGCTTTCAAATGACTCTCGAGCATGAGGCCGACAATCGAGCGGTTGCCATCGACTATTTGCGCGATGCAGTTTTCGGCCACCTGAGGCTGCAGGCTGGGGTCCTTGTTGGAGTTGCCGTGGCTGCAATCGACGACGACGCTCGCCGGCAGACCGGCCGCGGTCAGCTCGCGTTCCGCCAAGGCGATGCTCACCGCATCGTAATTGACCCGCCCGCCGCCGCCGCGCAGCACGAGGTGCGCATGCGGATTGCCGCGCGTACGAAACACCGCCGACTGTCCCTGTTGAGTGATGCCGAGAAAATGGTGCGGGTGGCGCACCGATTGCAAGGCGTTGATCGACGTTGCGAGCGCGCCGTCGGTGCCATTCTTGAAACCGACCGGCGTCGACAGACCGCTCGCCATTTCCCGATGCGTCTGCGACTCGGTGGTGCGCGCGCCGATGGCCGTCCAGGTGATGAGTTCGGATAGATACTGCGGCATGATGGGGTCGAGAGCTTCGGTGCCCGCGGGCAACCCCAGCTCGGCGACGTAGAGCAGCAGCTCTCGTGCCATGAGAATGCCTTTTTCAATGTGAAAGGAATCATCCAAGTCCGGATCGTTGATCAATCCCTTCCAACCCACGGTGGTGCGGGGCTTTTCGAAGTACACGCGCATGATCGGCAACAGCGTGGATTCGACCTGGAGGGACAAAGCCTTGAGGCGGCCCGCATATTCGCGAGCGGCGACCACGTCGTGGATGGAACAGGGTCCGACCACCACGAACAGGCGCGGATCGCGGCGCTCCAATATCGCCCGCACAATCTCGCGCGATTTGAATACCGTCTCCGCCGCGCGCGACGTCAGCGGCAAGCGCCGCTTGACTTCTTCGGGCGTCGCCAAAAGGTCGCTGGACACGACATTGACGTTCTGCAATCGATCTTGGAAATTCGTCACTGCTCGGCCTACATGGATGTTCTGATGGTCCAAAGTTCGGGGAAGAACTTCAGTTCCAACGCTTTCGCCAGATACGACACGCCGCCCGTTCCGCCCGTGCCGCGCTTGTAACCGATGATGCGTTCGACCGTTTTGACGTGGGCGAATCGCCACAATTGGAACTTGTAATCCAGGTCGACCAGCCGTTCCGCCAGCTCGTACAAATCCCACTCCTTGACCGAGTTGTGGTAGACGCTGAGCCACGCCGCCGCCACCTGCTTGCTGGCTTGGTAGGGCAGCGCAAAATCGCGGTCGATGGCTTCCGGCGGCACGTCGAGGCCGCGCCGGCTCAGGAGGCGCAAGACCTCATCGTACAGGCTGGGAGCGCGCAATGCGCGCTCCAGCGTCTCGTAGGTCGGCGGATCGGCGCGAAAAACCTTGATGGTATCGGCGTTCTTGTTGCCGATGAGGAATTCCAGCATTCGATACTGGGGCGACTGAAAGCCCGAGGATTTCCCCAAGGTGTTGCGGAAGGCCGAATAGTCGTGCGGAGTAATCGTGGCCAACACGTCCCAGGACTGCAGCAATTGTTGTTGAATCGTCGACACGCGCGCCAGCATCTTGAATGTGGGGCCCAAGTCATCGCGCCGCACGCAGTCCACCGTCGAACTGAGTTCGTGCAGGCACAATTTCATCCACAACTCGGAGACCTGATGAATGACGATGAACAGCATTTCGTCGTGCTGGTAGGACAGCGGATGCTGAGCATCGAGTAATTTATCGAGATTGAGGTACTGCGAATAACTTGTGGATTCGCTCAAATCCCAATGCACTTGTTCGTCGCTCAAATCGACGAACGGCTTAGGCAGAGGCGTGGTTTCGTGCATTTTAGCTCTTGAAGACCCACCCCGGCACCGTGCGCCAGCCCGCGAGCAAGTCACGGTCCAAGCGTCGGTAGTCCGGTTCGATCTTTTCCACCAGGCGCCAAAAATTGGCCGAATGATTCATATGCTTGGTATGCGCCAACTCATGGACGAATAAGTAGCGCACGACCTCCAACCCCAAGAACAGAAGGGAGCAATTCAGGCTCACCGTGCCGCGCGTCGAGCAACTGCCCCAGCGCGTTCGCTGGCAGCGAACGGACACGCGCGCCACGGAATAATTCAGTTCGTTGGCCAATTGCAGCAACCGCGGCGTCAATCGTTCATGGGCGGCGCGCTTGAGCCATCCCCGGAGAAGTGCGCGCGCGCCCCGTTCATCCGGAGCCTGCACGACGATCCGGCCTACGCTTTGATCGAGGACGCGCTTCGATCCCCTGCACCAATCCACCGCGAACTTCTCCTGCGTAAGGGCAAACTCGACGGTCCGCGGGACCGGTTCACTGGGCGCTGCAAAACACTGCATGGCGGCGACCTTGCGATCGATCCACGGCGTGAATCGCTGCACGAAATCACGCACCGTATGGGCATTGACGCCGATGGGCACCACGATTTCCACGCGGCCGCCGACATGCACGCGC
>PMMB01000070.1:0-10195 GCA_003165495.1 Gammaproteobacteria bacterium
CGCTGAATCAGAAAAGCCGCGTGTGGATCGAGCGTCGGACCCATCGACACGATGTCCTTGCGCATCTGGGCAATCAGCTCGCCGCGCGCAATGATCGCGCCGCCCATCACATCGCCGTGGCCCGAGGCGTACTTCGTCAGGCTATGCAGAAAAATGTCGATATCGTAGGCGCCATGATTGTGAAAGCCGGCAAATGTATTATCGAGTACCGTGAGCGCGCCCGCGCGCCGCGCGTGCGTCGTCAGGTGTTCGATGTCGGCGATTTTAGTGACCGGGTTGGTGGGACTTTCGAACGCCACCAGGCGGGTTGGCGTATCGCGCAACGCCCGCTCGATGCCCGGAAGATCCTCGATCGACAGTAACGTATGAGTTATGCCGAACTTCGCCATAAGATGCTGCACGATGTAGCGAGTCGGACCATACGACTCGACGAAAGCAAGAATGTGGTCGCCCTGTTTACACAGGGATAGAAGGCTCGCGGCGATGGTCGCGACACCGGACCCCGTCAGCAGACANNTCGTCCCTGCCCTGCAGCTGCGCGAGCAAGAGTTGCAATTGCTTTAAGGTAGGGTTCGCCGAACGCGAGTAAAAAAATCCCTCTCGTTCGCCGCGCAGGTAGCGCAGAGTCTCGCCGGTATCGTCGAACGAAAACTTCACCGACTGGTAGATTGGCGCCACCAGAGGACGATTGTCCGAAGACATGGGAACGGCGGGCGGATGGTTCACCAGCGTGTTGTTCTTCATAAATTACACGATAATGGAGCGAAGCCCGCATTGAAAGCACCCGACTCGACGGCGACGCGGGGTCGGCCGGGATATTGTGTAAAATCCCGCGATTATGAACGCCGTCGCAGATTTGTCGCTCCAAGGCCACCGCCCCGAGGATCGAGAGCCGGAATCCCGTCTACGGGAAATTCCCTACAACTACACCTCCCTGGCCGACCGCGAAATCGTCATCCGCCTGCTGGGCGAGGCCGCCTGGACAATGCTCGATGAGCTGCGCGCCGAGCGCCGTACCGGTCGTTCGGCGCGCATGCTGTACGAGGTCCTGGGCGATATCTGGGTCGTCGACCGCAACCCCTACCTGCAGGATGACCTGCTCGACAACCCGAAACGCCGCAGGCAATTGATCGAGGCACTGCACCATCGTCTGCGTGAATTGGAAAAGCGCCGCGATACGGCCGATCAGGCGCGTGACGCCAAGGTCGGACAATTGCTGCGCGCCGCCGGCGAGGCGGTGCAGCATTTCGAACGGCGTTTCGCGGAACTTGAGCAAATGCGTAAGCGGGCTCGGCGCTTATTTCTCAAACACACTCGCGAGGACAATATTCGCTTCGATGCGTTCTCGAGAGTCGCGCACATCACCGATGCCACCGACTGGCGCGTCGAGTTGCCGTTTCTGGTGTTGGCGCCGGATACCGAGGCGGAAACCGCCGCTCTGGTGCGCGCTTGCATCGAACTGGGATTGACCGTCATACCGCGCGGCGGCGGCACGGGCTACACCGGCGGCGCGGTACCGCTGACGCCGTGGTCTGCGGTGATCAACACCGAAAAACTCGAGACCTTGGGCGCCGTGGAGACAATCGCATTGCCGGGCACCCCCATCGGCACCGCCAGTATTTTCTCGGCCGCGGGCGTCGTTACCAAGCGCGTGACCGAAGCGGCTGAGCGCGCCGGCTTCGTGTTTGCCGTGGACCCCACCTCGGCGGACGCCTCTTGCGTGGGCGGGAACATCGCCATGAACGCCGGCGGCAAAAAGGCCGTCCTGTGGGGAACGGCGGTCGACAACCTTGCGTGGTGGCGCATGGTCGACACGGAAGGCAACTGGCTCGAAGTCACCCGGTTGAATCACAATCTCGGCAAGATTCACGATGTACCGGTCGCCAGCTTCGGGCTGGTCTGGAAGGATGGGCGCGCCCATCCTGATCAGGCCAAGATCCTGCGCAGCGAACGGCTCAATATTGAAGGCGCCACATTTCGCAAGGTGGGACTCGGCAAGGACGTGACCGACAAGTTCTTGGGTGGATTGCCGGGGGTGCAGAAGGAAGGCTGCGACGGCCTGATTACCGCCGCGCGTTGGGTTCTGCATCGCAGCCCCGCGCACATCCGCACCGTGTGCTTGGAATTCTTCGGTCAGGCGCGCGATGCCATTCCCAGCATCCTCGAGATCACCCAATACCTCGAGTCGACCGCCAAGTCGAAGGGCGCCATTCTCGCCGGTCTCGAACATTTGGATGAGCGCTATCTACGCGCCGTCGGCTACAGCACCAAATCGAAGCGAGGCGCGCTGCCGAAGATGGTGTTGCTCGGGGATATCGTCGGCGACGACGAGCCACAAGTCGCCGCGGCGACTTCACAGGTCGTGCGTCTTGCCAATGCCCGCGCGGGCGAGGGCTTCATCGCCGTGAACGCCGAGGGGCGCCGCAAGTTCTGGCTCGACCGCGCTCGAACCGCCGCGATCGCCAAGCACACCAACGCATTCAAGATCAACGAGGACGTCGTGATTCCCCTCGACCGTTTGGGTGAGTACACCGACGCCATCGAACGAATCAATATCGAACTGTCGATCCGCAACAAACTCGAACTGCTCGACGCCCTGGATGACTATTTCTCGGGCGAAATCAAACCGGGCAAGACCGCGGACGTCGATTTGGGCCGCAGGGCGGAAGCCCACCGGCTTCTGGCACGCGTGCGCGGACGCTGGCAGTACCTTCTCGGCGCCATGGATACGCCGTTGCACGCGGCGAGGGCAACCTTGGACGCGCTCCAGATCGCTCAACCCGCCGATGCCTCGGGAAGCATTTTCGATCGACTGCAGGACCGCAGCATTCGTGTGAGCTGGAAAAGCGAAGTGCTCCTGGGCCTAACGCGCATTTTCGTCGGCGTGGCGTTCACGCAGGTACTCGCCGAGTGCGAAGCCGTGCACAAGCGAGTGCTACAGGGTCGCGTATTCGTCGCCCTGCACATGCATGCCGGCGACGGCAACGTACACACCAATATCCCGGTGAATTCCGACAACTACGCCATGCTGCACACCGCCAACCGCGCGGTGGCGCGGATCATGCAAATCGCCCGCAATCTCAACGGCGTGATTTCCGGGGAACACGGGATTGGCATCACTAAACTCGAGTTCCTGACCGAGGCGGAACTCGCTTCGTTTCGCGCCTATAAGCAACGAGTCGATCCGCAAGGTCGCTTCAACAAGCATAAATTGATGCCGGACAGTGATCTTCGCCGCGCTTACACGCCGAGCTTCGGATTGCTGGGACATGAGTCCTTGATCATGCAGCAATCGGACATCAGCACGATTTCCGATGCCATCAAGGACTGCTTGCGCTGCGGCAAGTGCAAACCGGTCTGTGCGACCCATGTGCCGCGGGCCAATTTGCTGTATTCGCCGCGGGACAAGATTCTGGCGACCTCCCTGCTGATCGAGGCGTTTCTCTACGAAGAGCAGACGCGCCGCGGCGTCTCAATCCAGCACTGGGACGAACTGTCGGATGTGGCCGATCATTGCACGGTCTGTCACAAATGCGAGTCGCCCTGCCCGGTCGACATCGATTTCGGCGACGTCTCCATGGCCATGCGCGATCTGCTGCGACGCATGGGCAAGAAGCGGTTCAATCCAGGGACCGCCGCGTCCATGTTTTTCTTGAACGCCACCAATCCGGAAACCATCAAGCTGACCCGCAAGGTGATGATCGACTGGGGGTACAAAGCGCAACGAATGGCGAACCGCGCTCTCAAACCTCTCGCCAAGGCGCAGACCAAGCGTCCGCCGGCCACGGAAGGAAGGCCGCCGATCAAGGAACAGGTCATCCACTTCGTCAACAAGCGCATGCCGGGCGGACTGCCGAAGAAGACCGCACGCGCATTGCTCGATATCGAAGACCGTAATTACGTGCCCATCATCCGCGATCCGCGCCGGACGACCAGCGAATCCGAAGCGGTGTTTTATTTCCCGGGGTGCGGTTCCGAGCGCCTGTTCTCACAGGTGGGCCTCGCGACTCAGGCTATGTTGTGGCACGTGGGCGTCCAGACGGTGCTGCCGCCGGGCTACCTGTGCTGCGGTTATCCACAGCGCGGCGCCGGCGAATTCGACAAGGCCGAAAAGATCATCACCGACAACCGCGTGCTGTTCCACCGCGTCGCAAATACGTTGAATTACCTCGACATCAAGACGGTGGTGGTGAGCTGCGGCACCTGCTTCGATCAACTCCAGGGGTACAAGTTCGAGGAGATTTTTCCCGGCTGCAAGATCATGGACATCCACGAATTCCTCATGGAGAAAGGTGTACGGCTCGAGAACGTCACCGGCGTGCGTTACATGTATCACGACCCGTGTCACTCGCCAATGAAGAAGCACGACCCGCTCACTGTCGTGAACACGCTGATGAACAGCGCACAGAACGGGCAGATCACTACGAACGGCCGGTGTTGCGGCGAGTCCGGCACGCTCGCAGTCACCCGGCCGGATATATCGACACAGGTGCGCTTTCGCAAAGAAGAAGAGGTACGCAGCGCAGTGGATGAAATCCGTGCGAGCGGTCATCGCGGCGAAGTCAAGATCCTGACGTCCTGCCCCTCCTGCTTGCAAGGCCTGAAGCGCTTCAACGACGACACGGACACGGACGCCGACTACATCGTGATCGAGATTGCCAAGAATTTGTTGGGACCGGACTGGTTACCGCAGTACGTGCAGCGCGCTAATACGGGAGGCATTGAAAGGGTGCTGGTGTGACTGGCGTTGAGCGGTCATGGTTTTGCAGTCCGCAGGCAGCTGCGCAACTCAGCCTCGGTGTGGGGCAGCAGCGCCGCCCTCACGGCCCGGGTCCAGATCACATAGCCCGCTCGGGTCATGTGCAAATTGTCCGGACCGAAGAGGTCTTTGGGTTTACCGTTTTCGAGCATCGGTGCGACGACGTCGATGTAATGTAGATCGGAGCGCCTAGCGGCACGTGCGCGTATGGCATCGTTGACCCGGCTCTGAAGGGAAAATTCTGCAAGGCGCAACTTTGAAGGCTTGAGCGAGATGAAATACACCGGCGTCTTCCCCAGCACCTGCGTCTTACGCGCCATAAACGCATCGAAATCCGCCACGACACCGTCAACCGATTTTCCCGCGTCAATATCGTTCTCACCAGCGTAAAAGACGATCGCGCGGGGCCGATAAGGAGCGACGATCGCATCGAACCAGCGGTTCACGTACTCGATGTGCGAGCCGCCGAAGCCGCGATTAATGATCGGCATCGGCGCCATATCGGCGGCCAGACTATCCTTCCACTTCACGATGCTCGACGAGCCGACGAAAAGCACTTGACAGGCTGCTGGCGGTGCAGCCCGATCGGCTTCTACAAAGCGATCGACTTGCGCCGCGAGTTCCTGCTCCAGAGTTGAGTTGGCGCTTGGGGGTGTTTGGGCCACCGCGCCGGCCGTATATAGCCCTAGCGCGAACGCCCATAAAGCAAGCTGAATTGCCCTAAAGATGACCATCTCAGTTGCCGAGATTGCTGGTACGGCGAATGAACCCCGCGACATTCTCGTGCAGCAACTTCAGCGACGAGTCCTTGGCGTAGACCATATGGCCCGAGTCGTAGAACTTGTACTCGATATTGGCCTGTAGGCTCGCTGGAATCGGCAGATGATGCATCTCATAGACCCCTTGATAGAAGGGAGTCGCGAGGTCGAAATACCCGGCGTTCAATTGAACTTTTAAGTTCGGGTTAATCTTCATCGCATTCGCGAGGTCTGGCATGACGTTGGAGCCTTGGCGCGAAGACGCCGGCTGCTGAGTCTGCCCCGGTAGCTGGTGCTGGAAATTCCAGGTCATAAAGATCGAGACGCTCGGCTTGAAGATCTTGCCCTCCCCGTAGTGCAGATCCTTGCGCGCGTAATCGTTGAATGCGGAGACATAAGCCGAACTGAGTGCTGAGGCCTGCGGGTCGTAGTCGGCGCGCTGGCTCAGGGGATCGATAACGGGGCCGGAAAACCGGCTATCGAGCCGCCCGGTCGTCATGCCATCCTCGCCCCGCAGGTTCTGGCGAAATTCACCGCCGTCGATTCGCAGGTCCGCCTTGAGGATGTACTCGACGGAGAGCCCCGTGTATTGGTGGAGCTTGTCGGCGATTGCGCCGCGCTCCGCGGCGCCAAGGTCGGACCCGGCCGCGAGCGCGCGGGCATAGTCTCCCATGGCGAATTTCTCGACTTCAGCAAGCAAGGCTTCGAGATCCTTGTGCTCACCCGGCAGCTTCTGATGGTACCAAGCGGTGGCGGCATACGTCGGCAGCACGGTCTGGTAGGGCAGGTCGATGCCGGGATTGCCCGTCGGCCGATCGGGGCTTAGATCGAAGTTGAGAATTTGCGAGAGCAGGATTACCCCGTTGAAATCGATCGAGCGGTCCGCTTCGAGCTGATTGACGAGCACCGCGGAACGCGGCGTACCGTAACTTTCGCCAAACAAATATTTGGGCGAATTCCAGCGGCCGTACTTCGACAGGAACTGGGAAATAAATTCTGCGAAAGCATAGGCATCTTGATCGACGCCGAAGAACGACTTCTCCTTGTCTTTGCCGGCGATGCGGCTGAAGCCCGTGCCGGGTGCGTCGATGAAGACTAGGTCGGTTGCGTCGAGCAGGCTCGAACTATTGTTGACAACGGAATACGGTGCAGCGGGCGTGTGTGCGTCGGTCGCCGTGACTATGCGGCGAGGCCCGAAGGCACCCATATGCAACCACAGTGTCGCGGAGCCGGGACCGCCATTGTAGAAAAATGTCACCGGCCGGGCGCCGCCGCCGCTTTTGAAATAAGCGACGTAGAACATCGAGGCTTCGGCGTTCGGATTCTTGGCTTCGGCGCCGTCCTCCGCGGGCGCTGAGCTTCCCTTGTCGGCCTTGGGATCGCGCGGAACGTCGTCCCAGCCCTTCGGATGCACAACGAAGGTTCCCGCAATCGCCTGATAGGCAATCGCCTGGCCGCCGATGGTGACGGTGCCGGTGCTGCTCGTCGCCTCGGGCTTGAAGGGCTCGAACTTGCCGCCATCCGGCTTCTCCAAGTCGCCATCCGGCTTC
Source organism: Gammaproteobacteria bacterium (assembly GCA_003165495.1). Lineage (GTDB taxonomy): Bacteria > Pseudomonadota > Gammaproteobacteria > Steroidobacterales > Steroidobacteraceae > Bog-1198. The sequence goes on from PMMB01000070.1 coordinate 7,068, forward strand.
TTGTCCGGAATGTTCGGTGTGCCGGCCGCCGCCGCCAAAGACGCGAACGCAGTCATTACCAAGGCCGCTACCACGTCAGCCTGAATTCTGAATCGCATCATGATTTCTCCCAGGAATTATGTCTCTCATTCAATTGATTGAGGTCGAACCATTTGCGCAGCGCCGCGACGCCCGTCGGAACGTGCGAGCGGCCGAACCCAACCCGTAAGCAATTATCAGGCACCGGGCCGAGTTCCGATCGGTAGATGCTCGAAGGCAGGAAAAGAACACCCGATTCCTCGACCAGCCGGCGCGTAAATTCTTCAACACCCCCCGCGCCTTTGTAACGGATGAAGCCGACGCAGCCGCCATCCGGCACGCGCCAATCGAATAGATGGCTGTAGTCGGCAAAGAACGCGTTCAGGACGGCGAGATTGTCGCGAACGATTTTGCGGTTCCTGTCGAGGATCTTCTCTCGCGCCTTGAGCGCGATTCGCGCCAGCACCTCGGAAGGCGCCGAGTTGCAGATCGACAGGAAATGCTTGAATCGTTCGAATCGCACGAGCATCGCGCGGTCCTTGCAGGCCAGCCAGCCGATTCTGAGTCCAGGAAGTCCATAGGCTTTCGACATCACGTTGAGCGAAACGGCACGCTCATAGACATCGACTGCCTGAGGCAACCGGAGACCCGGATCGCGTTCGATCAATCGGTAGACCTCGTCGCTAAAGAGCCAGATGCCGCGACTGCGGCAGATCTCGACGATCGCATCGAAGATTGCGCGCGGGATAATCTTTCCGGTGGGATTGTTGGGGAAGTTAATCGAGATCAGCTTCGTATTGGACCGTATCGCGGAGTGCAGCAGATCTAGATCGAGATCCCAATTGCGCTCGATATCGAGAGGTACGCCGGTGACTTCGCAGATGCTGAGAGGCACCGTCTCGGCGGCCTGGTAGTTCGGCGTAATGACGATGGCATGATCGCCGGCGTTGAGCAGCACCTGCATGGCAGCATAGATCGCTTCCTCGGCGCCCGCGAAGCAGAGAAGGTGTTCGGGCCCCACGGTGTCGTATGTCTGCGCGATCTCGGCGCGCAGCGCCGGCGCACCGAAGGTCTCCGTGTAGCCGAGACTGACTCCGTCGTAGGCAGCTCGATCCTCCGGGCTCGCAAGCGCGCGCAGTTCCGCGAGCGTCATGTTTTCGCCGTCCGACCCAGCAAGGTTGTACTTGGCGGCGAACTCCCACTTCGAGAAGTAGACCTCGAGCGCGAAATCCCTCATCCGCTTTGTCCGCACGGCTCGACACCGGCAATCGCGATGCATTCGGCGAGCTGACTATTCATCGGTTTCCCCTTACGCGTTGCCAGCGGTGGCCAGCGCGGCAGACTAGGCCGCGGCCTTGTCCAGTTTTGCCATCCGGGCCATCCACAGACTCACGCCGACGATCATCATGGTCACGACCGTGATGGTGATGGTCGCGAGCACGTTGATTTCAGGACTGACGCCGAGGCGCACTTTCGAGAACACCACCATCGGCAAGGTGCTGCTGCCCGGTCCCGACGTGAAACTCGAGATCACCAGATCGTCCCACGACAGAGTGAAGGCCAGCAACCATCCCGATAAAATAGCCGGGAAAATGATGGGCAGCGTAATGACGAAGAATACCTTGAGCGGCCGAGCACCCAGATCCATGGCGGCTTCCTCGAGCGCCGTATCGAAAGTCGCCAGACGCGAGTTCACGATCACCGTGACATAGGCCATCGAAAACGTCATGTGGCCGATGGTCATGGTGGTGATGCCGCGTCCCGCGGGCCACCCGATCAACTGTTCCAGGGCGACGAACAGCAATAGCAGCGACAGTCCGGTGATGACTTCGGGCATGACCAACGGCGCCGTGGTCATGGCGTTGAGCGTGAAACGTCCCCTGAATTGACTGAACCGCGCCAATCCGAAGCCGGCCAGCGTGCCGAGGATCACCGAGCCCGAGGCGTTGATGACGGCGACTTTGAGGGAAATCCAGGCGGCATCGAGTATCTCCTCGTTGTTGAGCAGCGAGTGGTACCACTTGAGCGTCGGCGAATTGGCCGCATCCCACACCGTCACCAACTTCGATGCATTGAATGAAAATACCACCATGGACAGGATTGGGATGTAAAGAAAAGCGAAACCGAATCCGAGGCAAGTCAAGATGAAGTACGAGCTTTTATAGTTCATCGGGCACCCGCCGATTCGCGCGCCTGCACGCTCTGGTACCACATCATGAAGGGCACCAAGAGAATGAGCAGCAGAATCGCCACCGCGCTCGCCACCGGCCAGGCGCGGTTGGAGAAAAACTCGTCCCAGAGCACGCGTCCGATCATCAACGCGTTGGGACCGCCGAGCAGCGCCGGGATGACGAACTCGCCCACCGCCGGAATGAACACCAGCATGGAGCCTGCCAAGACCCCATTGCGCGATAACGGCAGAGTGATCTTATAAAACGCCTGCCAGGGGCGGCACCCCAGGTCCTCCGCGGCCTCGAGCAACTGCCAGTCCATTTTCTCGAGGTTCGCGTACAGCGGCAGAATGAAGAACGGCAGGTACGAGTAAACGATGCCGACATACATGGCGAATGGCGTATACAGCATCGTCAGTGGTTCGTGGATTACCCCGAGCCAGATCAAAATATTGTTGATCACGCCGTTGGCTTTCAACAGACCGATCCAGGCATAGACTCGCAGCAGCAACGAGGTCCAAAACGGCAGGATGACCAGCAATAAAAGCACGTTGCGAGTCGCCGGTTTGGCGCGCGCGATGCCGTAGGCCATGGGATAACCCACGAGCAGGCACAGCACCGTCGAGATGAACGCGACTTTGATCGAGTTCAAAAACGCGTTGATATACAGGCTATCGGTGAACAGAAATGCGTAGTTATTGAAATTGACTTTAATGGCGAGAGAATTCTTGCCGACCCACTCCAGCAAGGGTTTATACGGCGGTATCGCGAGGTCGATGTCCGAGAATGATATTTTCAGGACAATGATGAAGGGGACGACGAAGAACAACAGCAGCCACAGATACGGGAGCGTCACGACGAGGCCGCGGCCCGTCACGCCGAATCGCCGCAAATATCCGGCTGTCCTCATGGAGCTAACGGGTCACCACCACCGGACTG
>PMMB01000070.1:10256-10948 GCA_003165495.1 Gammaproteobacteria bacterium
AGGTCGCCGAGATACGCAATGTCCTGCACAGCGCCCCGCGCCACATTGTCGGTACCCGCCGGCGGCGCCGTGGACATGAAGATTTTCTCCGGTCGCACCGCCGCCCAGACAATGGCTTCCGGAGCCGCACTGATTCCGTGGCTGACGTAAATCGTCCCGCCCAGTTCGTCCGAACCGATTCGCACGTACTCCGGTTCGTCTTCGATCAGTTTGCCTTCGAACATATTCACCGAACCGACGAAATCCGCCACGAATTTCGAACTCGGAAATTCGTATATTTCCGACGGCGTGCCGGCCTGAACGATTTCGCCGTGGTTCATGACGCCGATACGGCTCGCCAAGGTCATGGCCTCTTCCTGATCGTGAGTCACGACCACGAAAGTCACGCCGAGCTTATCTTGCAGGCTGATCAGTTCGAACTGCGTGTGTTCGCGCAGTTTCTTATCGAGCGCGCCCAAGGGTTCGTCGAGCAGCAACAGCTTGGGGCGCTTGACCAGCGATCGCGCCAGCGCCACGCGTTGACGCTGGCCACCCGATAATTGATGCGGCTTGCGTTTTGCGAAGTCGCCCAGTTTCACCAGGTCGAGCATGGTCGCTACGCGATCTTGAATCTCAGGCTTGGACACACGGTCCTGTTTCAGGCCAAAGGCGACGTTCTGTTCGACATTCATGTGTGGAAACAGCGCGTACGA
>PMMB01000070.1:11039-11848 GCA_003165495.1 Gammaproteobacteria bacterium
TAGATTTTCAGACTGACATCATCGACCGCCTTGAAATCGCCGAACGACTTGGTGATGCGATCCACCTGTACATAGGGACGCGCTGTCGGATCCTTCCAAGGTGCCGCTTTGACGATCGCTCCACCGGATGTCGTCATCGCTTATTGGCCTGTCTTGAATCTTTGCCAGACGCGGGTAATGGCTCTGGATTGATCGGCCGAATCCGACAGCTCCACCGCCAGCTTTTGCCGCTGCTCGGGCGGTGGATAAATCCCAGGATCAGTCTTGACGGACGCCAACACCAGCGGCTGCGATGCCGCGTTGGCGTTGGCATAACGCTTGAAGTTCGATATGTCGGCGATGACTCGCGGCGTCATGATGTAGTTCATGAAAGCATAAGCGCTGTCCAGATCCGGTGCGTCCTTGGGGATAGCCAACATGTCGAACCACAGTACCGAACCTTCTTTGGGCACGGCGTACTTGATTTCGATGCCCTTGTTGGCCTCGCGGGCGCGGTCACGTGCCTGCATTACGTCGCCGTTATAGCCCACGGCGATACAAAGATCGCCGTTCGCAAGCGCCTCGATATATTCGGAGGAATTGATGTTGCGGATGTAGGGCCTGATCTTAGTGAGTACGTCTTGCGCCAGGACCAGATCGTCCGGACTCTGTGAGTTCGGATCCTTGCCCAAGTAGGCGTACAAGGCGCGCATGATTTCGGCGGGTGAATCGAGCACACTGATGCCGCACTTGGCCACTTTCGACGCCACGGCGGGGTCGAACACCATGCGCCAGCTGTCGAGCGGCGCATCCGGCATCAACTCCCTGAC
>PMMB01000103.1:0-165 GCA_003165495.1 Gammaproteobacteria bacterium
GTTTCGCCCGCCATCACCTTTCTGCGGCCGTCGTCGCGAATGCCGGGGCTCGCCGTGCGCGCATAACGCTCCAAATCCTGTTCGGAGGAGCCATCGTGAATCATCGTACGCATATGATCGTCGACCGCAATGAGTTCGTAGATGCCGGTTCGTCCCCGGTAGCCG
>PMMB01000103.1:175-1709 GCA_003165495.1 Gammaproteobacteria bacterium
CGTGTCTGCGGATTGAGCACGCGCACCAAGCGCTGTGCGAGCACCCCGATCAAACTCGACGACAGCAAGAATGGCTCGATACCCATGTCGCGCAGTCGCGTGACTGCGCCCACGGCGGTGTTGGTGTGCAGCGTGGAAAGCACCAAGTGTCCCGTCAAACTCGCTTGCACGGCGATTTGCGCGGTTTCCAGGTCGCGAATTTCACCGACCATCACCACGTCGGGATCCTGTCTCAAGATAGCCCGCAGGCCGCGCGCAAAGGTCATTTCGACTTTGGTGTTCACCTGAGTCTGGCCGATGCCGTCGATGTAGTACTCGATGGGATCTTCGACGGTCATGACATTGCGGGTATTGTCATTGATGCGTTCGAGAGCGGCATATAGCGTGGTGGTTTTGCCTGAACCGGTGGGGCCGGTCACCAAAATGATGCCGTGCGGCTTGTGGATGATGTCACCCATCGTCTCCTGAGTGCGCGGGTCCATCCCCAACGAGGTGAGTTCGATGCGCCCGGCTTGTTTGTCGAGCAAGCGCAGCACTACGCGCTCGCCATGCCCCGAGGGCAGGGTGGAGACTCGCACGTCGACCGCGCGCCCGGCGATGCGCAGCGAAATTCTGCCGTCCTGCGGCAGGCGTCGTTCTGAGATGTCGAGTTTGGACATGACCTTGATGCGCGAGACCACCAGCGGTGCTACGGCGCGCTTGGTCTGCAGCACCTCGCGTAACACGCCGTCGACGCGAAAACGGATCACCAGGCGATTCTCGTAGGGTTCGATGTGAATATCCGACGCGTTTTCCTTGACCGCTTGCGTCAGCAACGCGTTGATCAAGCGGATAATCGGCGCTTCGTCATCACTCTCGAGCAGATCCGAGGATTCGGGAATGTCCTCGGCCAGATGCGCCAAGTCGGTATTGTCGTCCAAGCCCTCCAGCATCTGCATTGCGGCGCCGGAGCCCGCTTCGTAGGCGACTCGCAGCATGGAATCGAAGGACTCGACGGATACGCGCTCGAGTTTCAAGGGGACGCCGACGAAGCGGCGCACTTCCGCCAAGCTTTGCGGCGTCACGCCGGGACGGCACACCGTGTCCGCCACTCCATTGGCGATGCCTCGAACCAAAACCCCGTGCCGTTTCGCGAACGGAAACGACAGCTTCCTTTGCTCCGCCGGATCTTTGAGTTCAGCGTTCATGGTTTGGGCGAGGGCGCAGGCGAGGGCTGCGGCGCGGCAGTCGGCGGCAGCGTCGTCGATTGCGCCGGCGGCGCATTGGGCGTGGCCCCCTGGGCATTCGTGCCGGACGGCGCCGGCTCCGGCAAACCTGCCCCCGGCGGCAGCGGCGGCATGACGGGCTGCTTTTGGCCCGGCAGCAGCGTTATATGTCCATTGTGCAACAATCTCTGATCCTGGCGAACTTCGTTGTACTTCGCTTCGCTGGTGCTCTCGGTTGCATCTGCATCGCGCAATATTTTGGGACGTATGAATACCAGCAGGTTTTTCTTCTGGCGCGAACCGCTGCGCGATTTGAAGAGGTTGCCGAT
>PMMB01000103.1:1715-6030 GCA_003165495.1 Gammaproteobacteria bacterium
TCGATCAGCACGGTGGTCTTGATGGAGCGCTTATTGGTCGAGATATCGGCCGAATCGGTGAGCTTCGCACCTGGGGAGGAGTCTTCCTGCTCAATTTTGAGCTGCACTGAATTGCCTTCGTTGATGTGCGGCGTGACCTTCAAAATCGTACCCACTTCCTCGCGCTGAATCGTCGTGAAGGGGCTGGTGGTGCCGGAGACACTCGCGGTCGAACTGCTGTAGGACCCGGTGATCAACGGGATCTCCTGCGTCACCTTCACCTCGGCTTCCTCGTTGTTCATCGTGATCAGCGACGGCGTGGAGATGATGTTGCTGGAACCGTCGCTGCGCAGCGCCTGAATCAGTGCGGCAAAACCCCTGCCGGTGGTCGAGTTGTATTTGCCGAGTGCAAATGTGGCTCCGGTGCCGACCGTTGCACTGCTGATTCCCGTACTCGTGGTGCCGGTGGGGAGGGCGGTGGCGGTGCTGGTGCTGCCCGTAGCGCCCAATACGGCTGCGGCCAAGTCGACGACGCTCGTGCCGCTGCCCGGCAGATTCGTCACGCCGTAGCCGTAGCTAGTGCCTCCATCGAGCAGCCACTGCACGCCGATGTTGGAACTCTTATTGACGTCGATCTCGACGATGATGGCCTCCACCTGGACTTGGGCGCGGCGAATATCGAGCTTGTCGATCACCGCCATCAGCGACTTCATGATTTTGGGCGGCGCCGTGATGATCAGTGCATTGGTCGCGACGTCCGCCCAGATGGTGACGCTGGCGTCGACATTGGATGTGCCGCCGCCGCCGCCGCCGCCGGCAACGGGAGCCGTGGGCGGGCCGCCTTGCGCTTTGGCCGAGGCGGTGGCTTGGCCTTTGAGCTTGTCGGCGATCTTTTCGGCGTCGGCATAGCGCAGGTATCTGACTTGCGTGTCCCCGCCGGTCGCCAGGGGCGTGTCCATGTTGATGATCAGCGCCTTGAGCCGCAGGCGCTGCGATTTCTCGCCGGTCAGCAAGATGCTGTTGGTGCGGTCGTCGGCGACGACTTTGACGGCTGCGCCGGCTCCCTCGGCGCCTTGGCCCTGATTCAATGAATTGACGATGCGCACCACGTCGGCGGCGCTGGCATTGTGCAGCGCGATCACCTCGACCGGCTCGTCGCCGCTTTCATCGATGCGAGCGATGATGCGCATCAGGCGATTCACGTTGCTGGCGCGATCCGAGATGATGAGCATATTGCCGGCGGCGTAGGGCGCCAGCTGCGCATATTGGGGCATGAGGGGCCGCAGCATGGGTACCAGTTGCGCCGCGCTGACATTCTTCAAACTGATGACCTGGGTCACAATTTCATCCGAGGTGGCGCTGACGTTCTCCGGCAAGTCGTTCGCCGGCACTTGCCTCTGATCGGTATTCGGAATGATTTTGATGACCTTGCCGGCCGGCACGGCCACGTATCCGTACACCTGCAGCACCGACAAGAACGCTTCATAGAACGCGGCCGGCGACATTGGCGTCGCGGACAGCATCGTGACCTTGGCATTGACGCGCGGATCGATGATGAAATTCTTGCCCGTGACTTCGGCGACGGCTTGGATGATCTGACCTAGGTCTGCATCCTTGTAGTTGGGGGTAATTGTCGGGCCGTCCTGAGGCTTCACCGGCGGTGCCGCCGCCATCAACGTCACAGACACAAGCAGTGCTGCAAGCGCTAGGACAGCGGCGATGCGGGGCTTGGGCTGCAGTTTGGTTGAATTCGGCATCATGGGTACTCGTATGTTGAACGCATTCGACCTTGGGTTCGCGCTATTCGTTTGGATTCGGGTTGCTGCTGGTGGGGCTAGGGTTCACAGGCGCCCCTACGGAGTTCGCCTCGCCGTCCAATTCCTTGGTCGCCTGTGCCGCGACCTGTGCGATGTTCAGCGTGATTTCCTGCTTTTGTCCGCCGCGTTCGATGGTCACGGTGGCGTGGTCGGATGACTGAATCGTATTGAGGGCCTCTTGGCTGCGCTGCGGATCGTCGAGCGGCGTGCCGTTGATCGCCGTGACCAAATCGCCCGGCTTGAGCCCCAGCTTGTTGAATATCTGCCGATTTCGACCCGGATAGGCGCGAAAGCCGCGGAGTTTGCCGGCGGCGTTGTCGTACGAGGGCACGGTGCGCAAGACTTGGTCGAGAATACCGGGATCCTGTTGCACCAGGCGACGGATGTTGTCGACCGCCGCCAGTGTCTGCGGGCCCGCGCCCGGGCGACGCACCACCGGCGACGCGTGCATGCCTGAGCCCAACAACCGCGGTAAGAACAAGGTCTCAAGCTGGCCGCCGCGATCGAGAATGACGTGGTCGAGATACACCGAATGCACGGAAGCTCCGCCGACGCTGTCGCCAACCGAATACACTTTCGATGGGCCGCCATCGCTGATGATGGCTACACCGCGCTTCGGATCCTGGGTTGCAATCGTCCCGGCAAGCAACAGATTGGCGGTTGACTGCGGCGCATTGGCCGGGTCCTGGATGCTGGGGTCGACAGTGGCGACCCCGAAAAGGTGGGCGTCAACCACGCTTTGAATGTCGAGCCCGGCGCGCTGGCCCCGCGGGGCGATACTCGTCAGCACCGGCTGGGGGGATCTCACGGGACTGCCGCTCAGCAGTGAAATGAATATCCGCGCCAGTTCCACGGCGATCAGCACCGCGAGAGCCCACGATGCCAATCTAGGGCCGTCTGCCTGCAGTCGGGACCGCCATTCGTGTGTGCGCGTTTCAAGCATGATCGGTAATCATACGGGCTACCAGCTTGATCGCTCAAGCATTTGTTTTTACTTGTTAAAGTAAAGTGACATTGATTGGCGACAGGGTGCATCCGGAGGGTTTACTTTGCACGTCTTGTAAACAGGCATGACGCACCCTATAAACTGATGATTCATGAGTGACATCGAACGTGGGCAGGACGGGACCGGGTTGGTCGTCGAAGAAGCGGCGCCCAAGCTCAAGCGGCCGCCTCTTTACCAAGTAGTGCTGATAAACGACGACTACACTCCCATGGAGTTCGTGGTGGATATCCTGCAGCGCTTCTTTGCGATGGACCGTACCAAAGCAACTCGCGTTATGCTGGAGGTGCATACCAAGGGTAAAGGAGTCTGCGGGGTCTTTACTTATGAGATTGCGGAGACCAAGGTGGCTCAAGTGATCGCGTACGCGCGACAACATCAGCATCCGCTGATGGCAACGCTAGAAGAGGCGTAAAGTGTTAAGTCAAGAACTCGAATTTTGCTTGAACGACGCGTTTGCCGGTGCTCGCGAGGCGCGCCATGAATTCATGACCGTCGAGCATTTGCTGCTCGCGATCGTAGACACCCCTAGAGTCAGAGAGGTCTTGAAGTCCTGCGGCGCAGACACCGCGAAACTCAAGACCGAACTGAAACAATTCATCGACCAAACCACGCCGCGATTGCCGGCCGGCGAGGATCGAGACGTGCAACCGACCTTGGGATTCCAGCGAGTGCTGCAGCGGGCCGTCTTTCACGTTCAATCGAGCGGCAAGAAAGAGGTCACCGTAGCCAATGTGCTGGTGGCGATATTCAGCGAGAAGCAGTCGCACGCCGCCTACCTGCTCAGCATGCAGGACGTGTCGCGCCTGGACGTGGTCAACTTCATCGCACATGGCCTGTCGAAGGCCGGCGGCGAGGAGCGCAGCGAACGCGAGGACGGCGGCGCCTCCCCGGACGCCGAGCGCGAGGGCGACGGCGGCGGCAATGCCTTGGAGAAATATGCGACGAACCTGAATGACTCGGCGCGCAAAGGCAAGATCGATCCGTTGATCGGCCGCAAACTCGAAGTCGAACGCACCATCGAGATCCTGTGCCGCAGACGCAAGAATAATCCTTTGTACGTGGGCGAAGCCGGCGTCGGCAAGACAGCGATCGCCGAGGGACTCGCTCGCATGATCGTCGAGAACCAGGTGCCCGACGTGCTGCTGGATGCGACCATCTATTCGCTCGACATGGGCTCGCTCGTCGCGGGCACCAAGTATCGAGGCGATTTCGAGAAGCGCCTGAAGGCGGTGCTTGCGGAAGTCAAAAAGCAGCCGGGCGCGATTCTATTCATCGATGAAATTCACACGGTTATCGGCGCCGGCGCGGCATCGGGCGGCGTGATGGATGCGTCGAACTTGATCAAGCCCGCCTTGGCCAACGGCGACTTGCGCTGCATCGGCTCGACCACCTACAACGAGTATCGCGGGATCTTCGAAAAGGATCATGCGCTGGCGCGCCGTTTCCAGAAGATCGACATTACCGAACCGTCCGTTCAGGATACGGTGGACATTCTGCGCGGCCTCAAATCGCG
>PMMB01000013.1 GCA_003165495.1 Gammaproteobacteria bacterium
TCCTTCAGCAACCTCCCCTCCAGGCGGTAACCTTGGCCCGCGGTCTGCACGACAGCCGAGCTGGGCGTGGTATCACCGCCCATGAACAGAGAAATTCCGAGCATGCCTTCGTTGCCGACCCCCGCCATTTCGGCCGATACGCCAGATTCCATGATATAGAGAAGTGACACGATGGCGGTCGTGGGGAAATACGCATGCTGCAACTGGCCGCCGGGTTGGTAGAGTGTCTCACCGAGCAGCATCGGGACCGGTTCCAAATAGGGTTCGAGACGCTCGAATTCCGCCGCGGGCAAGGCGGCGAGAAGATGGTTGCGATTGGGACTATGTGGTAGCGACATGGCGGACTATCGAAATCCTGTTCTTATTTCTTTGCGGTAAGCTCGATGCCGATTCCGCGGTAACCGATGTAGCCGCAGGATCGATTAAACATCGGCTCCCCGCTGACCTGAAATTTTTGCTGCGAACCATCGGTATTGATGCGGCTGAATACGAAATCCAGGAATGGCTGCCGGGCAGAAATTTTCGCCTGGAGTTCTTCTCGCTCTGCCTCATTCCAGCCGGTCATCTCCGCATTGCTGCTTTTACCCGCAAAGGAATCGACCCGAATGCCGAGCATTTCCAGGACCGGACCACAAACCCGGGTGAACTTTCCAGTCTCGTCCTGCTCCCAATGCCAATCGGAAGCCAGCTCGGTCAGGCTGCGGTAACGCGCTTCGCTTTCGCGTAGTTCCGCTGTCCGTTCCTGAACCCTCTGTTCCAGCAGCTGATTGTAACTGTCGAGTTTTTTGTACAAAAGCCGTACTTCCAGCATGTTGTGGATGCGTGTCTTGACTTCGACCAGATCGAACGGTTTGCTGATGAAATCCTTTGCGCCGGCCTGCAACGCTCGCACTTTGTGTCCGGGTTGAGCCGTGAGCACGATGACCGGTAGGTAGCTGTCAGATTCGTTTGTCTTGAGGCCGGCCATCACTTGGAATCCATCCAGGCCGGGCATCTGCAGGTCGAGCAGAATCAGGTCATAGCCGTTTTTCCGATGCAGCGCGCAGACCTCCCGGGAGTTCATCGTCGAGGTAACTCGCGTGTAGCCGGCCTCACCGAGCAATTGTTCGAGCAGACTGACATTGGACTCCTGATCGTCAACAATCAGGATGCTGGCATCAAGAATATCGGGCGCGCCCACATTCATACTTTTTCCCCGCTATTGGCGCCGGCCGGCTGCGTTTTCGCAAATTCCAGCGCCACGTCCAGAATCTCCATGAACTCGTTGACCTTGATCGGTTTGGTGAGGTAACGGAAGAATCCTGCCTCGAGACCCTTTTCGATATCTCGGGGTATGGCATTGCCACTGAGCGCATAGCCGGCCTTTGCAAATAGATCGTCACTGCGCCTAATGCGACTTAACCGATGAGTATGCCGCTCTTTTAGACCGGCATCTGTACGCCAACGCACGCACGGCGGCCCTTCGCTACCGGGCTAACGCTTTGGAACGTAGAGATCCGTCAACGTGCCCTCAAAGGCCTCGGCCGCGAACGCAATGGTTTCCGAGAGCGTCGGATGGGCATGAATGGTCAAACCGACATCCGCCGCATCGGCGCCCATCTCAATCGCGAGTCCCACTTCGGCAATCAAGTCGCCGGCGTTGGTGCCGACGATCCCCGCACCGATGACTCTATGGGTCTGTTTATCGAACAGTATCTTGGTAAAGCCCTCGTCGCGATTGAGAGCCAAGGAGCGGCCGCTGGCGGCCCAGGGAAATAAGCCCTTACCGTAGTCGATCTTCTGTGCTTTGGCATCGATTTCGTTCATCCCCACCCACGCAACTTCCGGGTCGGTGTACGCCACCGAGGGAATGCAACGCGCGTCGAAAGCCGACTTCTGTCCGGCCGCTACTTCCGCCGCAACCTTAGCCTCGTGACTTGCCTTGTGCGCCAGCATCGGCGCGCCGACCACATCGCCGACCGCAAATATATGCGGCACATTGGTGCGCATTTGCTTGTCCACCGCAATGGTGCCGTGCGGGCTGACCGCGACACCGGCGGCAGCCGCATTGGCCGCATTGCCGTTGGCGGTTCGACCCACCGACACCAGCACCCGGTCGAACACCTGCGGCTCCGGCGCATCGGGTCCTTCGAAGGTCGCGCGCAAGCCCTCTGCCAAAGCCTCGAGTTTGGCGACCTTGGTGTTGAGCAAGATACGCTCGTAGCGCTTTTCGATTCGCTTCTGCAACGGCCGCACCAGGTCCCGATCCGTGCCGGGCATCAAACCATCGCTCAATTCGACCACCGTGACCCGCACGCCGAGCGCGTCGTATACGCAGGCCATCTCCAAACCGATAATGCCGCCGCCGATCACCAGCAACCGCTTGCAATCGACCGGCAATTCCAGCGCGCCCGTCGAATCGATTACACGAGGATCATCCGGTAACCCGGGCAGGCGCGCCGACTCAGAGCCCGCCGCGATGATGCACTGCTTGAATTCGACACGGCGCGGGCCGTTCGCCCCCTGCACTTCCAAAGAAAAAGG
>PMMB01000061.1:0-5898 GCA_003165495.1 Gammaproteobacteria bacterium
GCGACCCCTGTGGCGCCTTTAACACTTTGCAATCGCGAGTGGGGTTAAAGGCCTATAGCTGCAATGGCGTCTGGCGCATACTTTGGGCGGGTTGTGGTGGTGGGAGCAGATGTGACCGAATCCAGTCTCGATCAGCTATATAAGCCGCATTTGCAGACGCTCATGCGGCGCACGGAGCAGTCGCTCGCGGCAAGCGGCTTCGACGCGTTGGTGATCCATGCGGGTTCTCCGCCGACCCAGTTCCTGGACGACCAGGACTACCCCTACAAGGTCAACCCCCATTTCAAGGCCTGGGTGCCGATCGTCGACAATCCGCGCTGTATTCTGCTGGTCGCGCCGGGCGCGCGGCTCAAAGTCCTGTTCTACCAACCCGACGATTATTGGCACAAGCCGGCTAGGCTGCCGCAGGCGCCTTGGACGGCTGAGGTCGATTTGATCGCCATGAACGAGCCCTCGAAGGCGAGCGATCACTGGGCCCACCTCGGCCGCGTGGCCTACATTGGCCCGGACGCCTTCGCGGCCTGGGCCGATCCTACAAGCATCAATCCACCGGATCTTCTGGCGCGTCTGCACTACGATCGCGCCGTAAAGACAGCTTACGAACTCGAATGCATGCGCCGCGCAAACGAACTCGGCGCCCGCGGGCACCGGGCGGCGCTGGCCGCATTTCGTCGCGGAGGATCCGAATACGAAGCGCACATGCGCTATTTGGAAGCCTGCGCCCAGCGCGAAGAGGAGATGCCGTACAACAACATCGTGGCATACAACGAAAACTCCGCGGTGCTGCATTACCAGCATCTGGAGCGCGCCGCACCCGCTTCCCTGCGCTCCTTCCTGATCGACGCCGGCGCCCAATATCGTGGCTACGCGTCGGATATCACGCGCACCCATGCCGCCTTCCCAAGCCGCTTTGCCGATCTGGTGGAGGCCCTGGACGCGGCACAGCGGGTGCTTTGCAATGAGATCATCCCTGGTCGCGATTACCGGGAGGTGCACCTCTGCGCGCACCGTAGCTTGGGTGATGTCATGCAGCGGGTTGGGTTGACGAAACTACCGGGCCAGGCCGCGTTGGAACTGGGCGTCACCAGCGTGTTTTTTCCGCATGGCATCGGTCATTTGCTGGGACTGCAAGTGCACGACGTCGGCGGCGTAATGGGCGACACCTTAGGCAATGAACGACGGCGGCCCGAGGGGCATCCCTACCTGCGTCTCACCCGTATGCTCGAACCGGGGGTGGTGGTAACGGTGGAACCGGGCATTTACCTGATCGATTCCTTGCTTGCCGCGGCACATGCCGATTCGCGACGCGCCCATATAGACTGGGCGGTGGTCGAGGAGCTCAAGCCCTTTGGCGGCATTCGAATCGAAGACAATGTGGTAACCACCGCGGCACAGCCCGAAAACATGACTCGAGACGCGTTTGCCAGGGTGGCGTAGCTCCCGCCCTCGCATCCGTCGTGCGTATTCTCAAGATCTCCGATGTCTTTTTTCCGCGCGTCAACGGTGTTTCCACGTCGATAGAGACCTTTCGCCGCGACTTGGTCGCGCTTGGACATGAGGTGGTGCTGGTCGCCCCCTCGTATTCAAGGAGCTCAGCCGATCCTCGAGAGACAGCCGATCCAGCGATACGCCGAGTGCCGGCTCGAGCGGTACCGCGAGACCCGGAGGATCGCATCATGTCGTTTGGCGGGTTGCGCCGAGCGCTTGCTGCGCTCGCTCAACGCAAATTCGACGTAGTACATATCCACACCCCCTTTCTGGCGCACTACGCAGGCCTTAGATTCGCCCGGCAACAGGGCACGCCCGTGATCGCCACCTATCACACGCTCTTCGAAGAGTACCTGCATCACTACGTGCCGCTGTTACCGCGTAAAATTACCGGCGGCCTGGCTCGCCGCTTCAGTCGTTCGCAATGCAATCAATTGGATGCCGTGATTGCACCCTCGCACGCCATGCAACAGGCATTGCTGGCCTACGGGATCACCAGGCGCATCGAAATACTGCCTACCGGACTGCCGGCCGAACGCTTCCAAGCAGGCGATGGAAATGCATTTCGCCGCCGCCACGGCCTTGGTGAGGACCAGCCTCTGCTGCTGTTCGTCGGCCGCGCCGCACACGAAAAGAACATCGGGTTCCTGCTCGAGATGATGCTCGAGCTGCGAAAGCGTAGTCCCAATGCGCTGCTCTTGATCGCAGGCGAAGGCCCGGCGGCGCAGAGTCTGCGCGCACAGGCGACACGCTTGGGGCTGGACGGGTCGGTGCGCTTCCTCGGTTACTTCGACCGAGGAAGCGAACTACAAGACTGCTACAGCGCCGCGAACGTATTCGTTTTTTCTTCGTTGACCGAAACCCAGGGTTTGGTTTTGCTCGAGGCGATGGCGCAGGGAGTACCGGTGGTGGCCATTCCCCGTATGGGGACGATCGATATTCTGGGGCCGGGCCTGGGCTGCCGCCACGCACCGAATGACCCCAAAGGCTTCGCCCAAGTGGTTCAGGACCTTCTGGCCGACCGAGGCGCGTGTCGCGCGCTGGGTGTGCAGGCCCGGGAATATGCACAGAGCTGGGCCTCGATGAGAATGGCGCAGCGGCTGTCTGCGCTTTATGCAAGCCTCGCACCCGCCCCGGCCCTTCGGCCGCGTTAGGCAGCCGCCTTGGCTTTTTTACGGCGTTTGGGTGCGGCCGCAGGTGCCGCCGCCGCTTCCCCTTCATCGGGTGCAGCCTTCTTGGACTTCTTCGTTGCCTTGGGCGCCTTGGCGGCCTTCGCGTCCGCGGTCTTTTCGGCGGGTACGACTGCCGCGTCGACCAGCTGCATCAATGCCATATCCGCGGAATCACCAGGGCGCGGCTCCATTTTGAGGATTCGCGTATAACCGCCGGCCCGGGCCTTGAAGCGAGGCCCTAGGTCCACGAACAGCTTTTCCACCACGCTTACGTCGCGCAGACGAGAAAACGCCAGACGCCGCTTGGCCAGGGAATCGACCTTGGCCAGGGTGATCAGGGGCTCGACCACGCGGCGCAGTTCCTTGGCCTTCGGCACCGTGGTGCGAATGGTCTCATGACGCAGCAGGGAGGTCGCCATATTGCGCAGCAACGCGTGGCGATGTGAGGAATTGCGCGAGAGCTGGCGCCCGCTGTTTCGATGCCGCATATTTAAATTCCGTCGCGCTCGTCGTCGCGCTTCAACCCCGGCGGCGGCCAGTTGTCGATGCGCATGCCGAGCGTCAATCCGTGGCTCTCGAGCACCTCTTTGATCTCGGTCAGCGACTTCTTGCCCAGATTGGGCGTACGCAGCAATTCAACCTCGGTGCGCTGCACGAGATCGCCGATGTAATGAATGTTCTCGGCCTTCAGGCAGTTGGCGCTGCGGACCGTCAGTTCCAGCTCATCGACCGGTCGCAGCAGGATCGGATCGAACTGCGTTTCGGTGGCCTTCGCGGTCGACTCATCCTGGCCCTGCAAATCGACGAAGACCGACAGCTGGTCCTTGAGAATTCCGCCGGCGCGGCGAATCGCCTCTTCCGGGTCGATGGTGCCGTTGGTTTCGATATCGAGAATGAGCTTGTCGAGATCGGTGCGCTGCTCGACGCGCGCGCTTTCGACGTTATAAGTGACCTTGCGCACCGGGCTGAACGAGGCGTCCAGTTGCAGACGACCGATGGCGCGTGTTTGTTCTTCGAAAGCCATACGCTGCGCCGCCGGACGATAACCCCGTCCGCGCTCGACTTTCAGCGACATCGACAATTCACCGGCCTTCGTCAAATTCGCGATCACGAGATCCGGATTCAAAATCTCGATATCGTGGTCGCCGGCAATGTCGCCGGCGGTCACGGGGCCTGGACCCTTTTTGTGCAGGCGGATCTCCGCGACGTCGCGGGTATGCATGCGGATGGCCACCGCTTTGAGATTCAGCAGAATGTCGACGACGTCCTCTTGGACGCCCTCGATGGCGGTGTACTCGTGCAGCACGCCGTCGATTTCAATTTCAGTAATAGCGGCGCCCGGCAGCGAGGACAACAGCACTCGGCGCAAGGCATTGCCCAGCGTGTGACCGAAGCCGCGTTCGAACGGTTCGATCACGATACGCGCATGGCGCGGCGACACGGGCTGCACTTTGACGACGCGCGGCTTCAAAAATTCATTGATCGATCCCTGCATGGATATCACCTACGTTAACTAACGGGGGACAACGCAGCCTCGGGCTGCGATGCGTTACTTGGAATACAACTCGACGACCAGGCTCTCGTTGATGTCCGGCAGAATTTCCTGCCGATCGGGAACTGATTTCAGAATTCCCGAGAACTTCTTGTCGTCCACTTCCACCCAATCCGGAAAGCCGACTTGGCTCGCGATCGTGAGGGCGGCTTGAATGCGAGTCTGCTTCTTCGCCTTCTCGCGCAAGCTGACCACATCGCCGGCCTTGCACTGGTAAGAGGCGATGTTGACCAACTTCTCGTTCACAGAAACGGCCTTGTGGCTCACCAGCTGGCGCGCTTCGGCGCGCGTCGCGGCGAAACCCATACGGTAGACCACATTGTCCAGCCGACATTCCAAAAATTGCAGCAGAGTTTCGCCCGTCGCACCGGGGCGGCCGGCTGCCTTTTGATAGTAGTTGCGGAATTGGCGCTCGAGCACGCCGTACATACGACGCAGCTTTTGCTTCTCACGCAGCTGCAAACCGTATTCCGACAAGCGCTGTTTACGCTCGCTCTTCACGCCGCCCGGCGGCACTTCGAACTTGCACTTCGACTCGAGAGGTTTCACACCGCTCTTCAGGAACAGGTCGGTTCCCTCGCGACGAGACAGCTTGCACTTCGGACCGGTATATTTTGCCATTACAAACCCTTGAGCCTAAGCGTGGACAGAACTAGACGCGGCGCTTTTTCGGCGGACGACATCCGTTATGGGGGATCGGGGTCACGTCTTCAATGTTGGTGATCTTGAGCCCGCACCCGTTCAACGCACGAACGGCGGATTCGCGGCCCGGGCCGGGACCCATCACCCGCACCTCGACGTTCTTCACGCCATGTTCTTGCGCCGCCGTGCCCGCACGTTCGGCGGCAACCTGCGCCGCGAACGGCGTCGACTTGCGCGAACCGCGAAAGCCACAGCCGCCCGAGGTCGCCCAGGACAGCGTATTGCCCTGCCGATCGGTGATCGTGATGATGGTGTTGTTGAAAGACGCATGCACGTGCGCAATTGCATCCAACACGTTCTTGCGAACCTTCTTCCGGGCCGGCTTGCCGCTTTGCGCGCCACCGCCGGCCGCGCCGGCTTGACCTGAGTTTTGCTTCTGTTCCGCCATAAATATATTTCCTACACCTTGCCCGGCGGCGCGTTCATCTTCACCGCCTGCTTGCGCGGCCCCTTACGGGTACGGGCATTGGTGCGCGTGCGTTGGCCGCGCATCGGCAAGCCCTTGCGATGCCGGATGCCCCTGTAGCAGCCCAAATCCATCAGGCGCTTGATGTTCATCGACACTTCGCGTCGCAGATCGCCCTCGACCGCGAATTTCGCAACCTGAGACCGAAGGGAGGCCACTTCGGCATCCGTAAGATCCTTCACCTTGACGCTGTACTTCACGCCTGCTGCATCGCAAATGCGCGCCGCGCGGCTGTTTCCAATGCCAAAAATATGGGTTAAACCGATGACGACATGCTTGTTCATCGGTATGTTGATGCCGGCGATACGCGCCATCTAGTTCTCCACCATAGCGCACGCGAAAAAGCGCGCAAGTATATACGAAAATCCTCTCAAGATCAATTTACTAGCCCTGACGCTGCTTGTGCCGGGCGTCCGACGAGCAAATGATGTAAACGATGCCGCGGCGCCGCACGACTTTGCAGTTCTTGCATATCTTCTTGACCGAAGGACGAACTTTCATTTCTTACTCCCGATGCC
>PMMB01000061.1:5903-10237 GCA_003165495.1 Gammaproteobacteria bacterium
GCGACGAAATCCATGACACCGACGACGATAATCAACAACGAGGTGCCCCCGAACTGGAAAGGAACGGCCGGATTCACCATACGAATAATTTCTGGCAGCAAGCACACCGCCATGATGTAGAGACCGCCCCACAAAGTCAGTCGGGTCAGTACCTTATCCAGGTAGTCGCCGGTCTGTTGGCCGGGACGAATCCCGGGAATGAACGCGCCGGCCTTCTTCAGGTTATCCGCCGTGTCGCGTGCGTCATACACCAAAGCGACGTAGAAGAATGCAAACCCGATGATCAGCAGCGCAAACAACAAAACATGCAGCGGCTGGCCATAACCCAAGACGGCTGCGATCTTTTGCAAGGTCCTCTGGATGGCATTGGGGTTCGGGCTATTGCCGAAGAATTGCGCGATCGTTGCCGGAAACACCAACAGGCTCGAGGCAAAAATCGGTGGAATGACGCCCGCCATGTTGAGCTTGAACGGCAAATGCGTGCTCTGCCCCTGCATCATGCGGCGCCCAACTTGGCGCTTGGCATAGTTCACCTGGATCTTGCGCTGCGCGCGCTCGACGAACACGCAGAACAAGGTCACTAATATCACGACCACCAGGATCAACAGCACGATAAGCGGGTTCATTTCACCCGAGCGCACCATTTCCAACGTATTGCCGATGGCGCGCGGCAGACCCGCGATGATGCCGGCGACGATGATCATCGTGATGCCGTTGCCGATACCGCGCTCAGTAATTTGTTCGCCCAGCCACATCACGAACAGGGTGCCGGTAGTGATCGACACCGTGGCGATGAACAGGAACTGCGGACCTGGGTTCGGTACCAGATTGCCGCCTGAATTCTGAATCGCCAGGGCCGCGCCGAAGCCTTGGAACGCCGCGAGCAGCACCGTGCCGTAGCGCGTGTATTGCATCAGCTTGCGCCGTCCGGATTCGCCGTCCTTGCGGATCTGCGACCAGGGTGGATATACCATCGATGCCATCTGGATGATGATGGACGCGGTGATGTAGGGCATCACATTCAGCGCGAATATGCTGAAACGCTGTAAAGCGCCGCCCGAAAACATGTTGAACATGCCGAGCAGCGTGCCGTTCTGAGTGGAAAAGAACGCGGCAAATCGAGCCGCGTCGATTCCCGGCACGGGGATAAATGTGCCCATTCGGTAAACCACCAGCGCGCCCAGCAGGAACCACAGGCGCTTGCGCATTTCAGCGAAGCGCGTCATTTCTCCTAGAGCGGCGGTCGGGTTGCTGCTGGAAGTGGCCACGTGCTTCTCTTAAACCTCGAAGCGCCCGCCGGCCGATTCGACCGCGCTTTTGGCGCCCTTGGTCGCCGTGATCACCTTATCCTTGACGATGTAGGCCTTGGTGACTTTCCCCGACAAAATGATCTTCACGATTTTCGTGCGTTCCGGGACCAGGTTTGCCTCGATCAGGCCGGCCAACGTTACGTCGGCGCCCGCGACGCGCATCAAATCGGTGAGCGTCAACTCGGCGCGTGAGGCCTTCATGGCGGAACGGAAGCCGACTTTGGGCAAGCGCCGCTGCAAAGGCATTTGACCGCCTTCGAATCCGACCTTGTGATAGCCGCCCTTGCGCGCGCGCTGCCCCTTGACGCCGCGGCCGCAGGTCTTGCCCTGGCCGGCGGATGCGCCGCGGCCGACCCGCAGACGGGTTCGCTTGGAGCCGGCGCCCGGCTTTATCGTATTTAATCTCACTTATGCACCCTTACCCAATGCAGACTCTACTTTGAGCATGTGGCTGGCCGCATTGATCATGCCGCGATTCGACGGTGTGTCCGCGACTACGACGCTGTGGCCGATCCGCCGCAATCCTAAGCCTTTCGCCGAGTTGCGAATGCTGGCCAATTGGCCGTACATGCTCTTGATCAAGGTGACTTTGATTGACTTGCCGGTCATGACATTAGCCCACGATTTCCGCGACACTCTTGCCGCGCTTGGCCGCAATGTCGTCCGGGGTGCGCAGCTTGGCCAGCGCATCCATGGTCGCGCGCACCACATTGATGGGGTTGCGCGAGCCATAGCTCTTCGCGAGTACGTTGCGCACGCCGGCGCACTCGAACACCGCGCGCATACCGCCGCCGGCGATGACGCCCGTGCCGTCGGCGGCCGGCTGCATGTAGACCCGCGTGGTTCCATGCCGGCCCTTGACCGCATAGAACAAGGTATCGTTCTTCAATGAGACCGTGACCAGGCTTTTGCGTGCTTGCATCATGGCCTTTGAAATTGCGACCGGCACTTCACGCGCTTTGCCGTAACCAAAGCCGACGCGACCGGCGCCGTCGCCCACGACGGTGAGCGCCGTGAAGCCGAATTGCTTACCACCCTTGACCACCTTAGCGACACGGTTCACCGCGACCAGCTTTTCGAGCAGGTCATCGCCGGACATTGGTTTTTCTACTCTCGCCATAGTGCCCCTCAAACCCTTAGGTTAGAACTCGAGACCCGCTTCGCGAGCGGCCTCTGCCAGCGCTTTGACGCGCCCGTGATACATGAAACCGGAACGGTCGAAGGCGACCTTTGCGATCCCCTTGGCCTTGGCGCGCTCTGCGATTGCGCGGCCGACTGCCTTGGCAGCCTCGATGTTGCCGGTGGTTTTCAATGCTCCGCGCACGTCCTTCTGCACGGTCGACGCGGCAACCAGAACTTTGTCGCCCTCGGCCGCGAAGATCTGCGCATAGATATGCTGGGGCGTCCGGTGCACCGACAGGCGCAGCGCGGCGAGTTCCTTGATCTTTACGCGGCCCCGGCGAGCACGGCGCAATCGGGTATCTTGTTTGGTCAATTTCATGTGCTTACTTCTTCTTCGCCTCTTTCAGCGAAATCTTTTCATCGGAGTACTTCACGCCCTTACCCTTGTANNTCCGCCGCGGTCTGGCCGACCCGCTGACGGTCGATGCCCTTGACGATGATCTCGGTCTGACTCGGTGTTTCGATGATGACGCCGTCCGGAATCGCGTAGTTGATCAAGTGTGAATAACCCAACGTCAATGTCAGGCTCTTCGCCTGAACGGCGGCGCGATAACCGACGCCGACCAACTCGAGTTTCTTCTCATAGCCCTTGGTGACGCCCGTGACCATATTCGCCAGGTGCGCGCGGGTGGCGCCGGCGATGGCATCCAAGCCTTCCGCGGTCGTTGCCGCGCTCGCCATTGCACTCGCATCCGCTTCCACTCGCAGGTGCTTGTCTTGCTGCACGACTTTGATGCCGCTCTTGATCGCCAGCGTCAGCGTGCCCTTGGCGCCCTTCACCGTCACGGCATCCGCACCAATCGTGGCGCTGACACCCTGCGGGAGATCTACCGGCATTTTTGCGACTCGTGACATTTCATGCCTTCCCTATTGGACTACGAAGAGCACTTCGCCGCCGGTGCCGGCCGCGCGCGCCTGACGATCGGACATGATGCCCTGGGGCGTTGAGACGACCGCGACACCCAAGCCGCCCAATACCTTGGGCAGTTCATCCTTGCCGCGATAGATTCGCAGTCCCGGACGGCTGATGCGCTCGATGCGGTCGATGACGGGACGGCCGTCGTGATACTTGAGCTCGATGGACAAGGTGCTCTTCGCGCCGGCGACATCGACGCCGTACGCACCTATGTAGCCTTCGTCCTTCAGCACCTTGAGGATGGCCAGCTTCAGCTTCGAAGCACCCACACCCACCGTGGGCTTGCCCGCGGATTGCGCATTGCGGATACGCGTCAAAAGATCGGCAATCGGATCAGTCATGCTCATTGTGCGCGCCTCACCAACTCGCCTTCGACAGGCCTGGGATCTCGCCGCGATTGGCGGCCTCACGCAGCTTGGTGCGCGCCAACCCGAACTTGCGATACACGCCGCGCGAACGCCCGGTAATCGAGCAGCGATTGCGCTGCCGTGTCGCACCGGCATCGCGCGGCTGCTGCTGCAGTTCCACTTGCGCGGCGGCGCGCTCCTCCGCCCCGGTCTTCGGGGCGCGGATCAGCTCTTTGAGCTCGGCGCGTCGTTTAGCGTATTTACCCGCTACTTTGAGGCGGCGCTTCTCGCGCATGAGCATGTTCGTCTTGGCCATGGGCTATTACCCTACTTGCGGAACGGAAAGTTGAAAGCTTCTAAGAGCGCGCGCCCGTGCTTATCGTCGTGCGCCGACGTGGAGATGGTGATATCCATGCCACGAATTTGATCGATCTGGTCGTACTGAATCTCGGGGAAAATGATCTGCTCTTTTACCCCTAAGCTGTAGTTGCCGCGGCCGTCGAAGGACCGCGTGCTGATGCCGCGGAAATCCCTGATGCGCGGAATTGCGATGCTTACGAGACGATCCAGGAACTCGTA
>PMMB01000140.1 GCA_003165495.1 Gammaproteobacteria bacterium
TGGGCCGCATCGTCAATCAGCCGTTCGCGACGTTGATGACCATGGGCGTCATCGCCGTGGCTCTGGCTCTGCCGCTGTTCTTGAATCTGCTCTTGACCAACGTGCGCGCCGCCACCGAATATTGGAACGAGGCCTTCGACATATCGGTCTATATGGACAAGAGAGCGAGCGCCGTGCGAACGCAGTCCCTCGCCAAGCAGTTACGCCAGCGCGACGATGTCGCCGCGGTGCGCGTCATCACGGCGGACCAGGCGCTGGCGGAGTTTCGGAACGATTCGGGGTTCGGCAAGGCGCTCGATGCACTCCCCGACAATCCTCTGCCCGATACCCTCATCGTCACGCCGACACTGGTCGCGAGCACGCCCCATGGCACCGACAAGCTCAAGGGGGCGATATTCGCCATGGCCGATGTGCAAACCGTGCAGCTCGACACCGAGTGGGTGAAGCGGCTGCATGCGATGCTGGATGTATTGCGGCGGGTGGTCTTGCTCACCGGCGGCCTTTTGGGCGCGGGTGTGGTGCTCATCGTGGGCAACACCATTCGCCTGGATATCTTGAATCGGCGCACCGAAATCGAGGTGATGAAATTGGTCGGCGCCAGCGACGGTTTTGCCCGCCGGCCGTTTCTCTACAGCGGTATTTGGTATGGCCTGGGAGGCGGGTTGCTGGCTCTGATCCTGGTATTCGTTGCCGCGGCAGTGCTTAGCCGGCCGGTGNNCTGGCCGTGAGCCTCGCATGGTTCGGCTCCTGGCTTGCTGCGACGCGGCATATCCGCGGCATCGAGCCAACGTAAATCTATAATTTTCAACGTGTTAACGGCGATGTGAACTATCGGTAACATTAGCACTCAAACCTCAGGAGTGCTATCATTTCACCGGTAGATTGATCGGGAGGTTTGAGCCGATGACCACTGCTTTAGTCGCTAAACAACCAGGTGGACTGGTGTTCGCAGGCCCCGTTGGGAGCCTGGACTCTTATATAGACCGCGTGTCCCAGATTCCGGTTCTATCGAAGGAAGACGAGATTGCCCTCGCGATTCGTTTTCGCTCCGAAGCCGATTTGGATGCCGCCCGGCAAATGGTGCTCTCGCACCTGCGATTCGTGGTGCACATTGCACGCGGATATCTGGGTTATGGCTTGCCCATGGGCGATCTCGTGCAAGAGGGCAATGTGGGTCTCATGAAGGCGGTCAAGCGCTTCGATCCCACCGTGGGTGTGCGCTTGGTGTCGTTCGCGGTGCATTGGATCCGCGCCGAGATTCACGAGTATGTGCTGCGCAACTGGCGCCTGGTGAAAGTCGCCACCACCAAGTCGCAGCGCAAGCTGTTCTTCAACTTGCGCAAGATGAAGAAGAATTTGGCGTGGCTGTCCGAAGCGGAGACCGCGGCGGTGGCTCGCGAGCTGGGTGTCGACGTGGCCGACGTTCGCGAAATGGAACAACGTCTGTCGGCACGCGACATGTCCTTCGATCCGACGCCGGAGAGCGACGAGGAAGAGGCCTACTCCCCGGCAATGTACTTGCCGGCGAGCAACGCCGATCCCGCCATCGAGGTCGAGAACGAAGAGTGGGAAGAAGACTCGACTGAGCGACTGAGCATGGCGCTCGAGAAACTCGATGCGCGCAGCCGCAGCATATTGAAGCGGCGCTGGATGACCGACGACAAGGCCACCTTGCACGAATTGGCGGATGAATATGGAATTTCCGCCGAGCGTGTGCGCCAGGTCGAGTCGAACGCCATCAACAAGCTCAAGGGGCTGATGACGGCCGCTTGATGACGTCGTACCGTTGACGTCCATGCGCACCTCCGATCAATGGCTCGACGACTACGGCGACAGCCACCGCAACCACACCAATAAGGTGCTGCACTGGGTTTGCGTGCCGGTGATCGCCTGGTGTGTGCTGGGGCTTTTGTGGTCGCTGCCGTTTCCCAATGCCATTCGGGCCATGCACCCGGCCGTGAACTGGGGCAGTATCGCAGTGCTCGCGACCTTGATTTACTACAGCCTGCTGTCCATCCCGCTCACGCTCGGCGCGCTACCGTTGCTGCTCGCCTCTCTTTGGTCCCTTGATCGACTCGACCACTTGCACGGTGTGCCGCTGTGGAGCATCTGCGCGTTCTTGTTCGTGGTCGCGTGGATCGGCCAGTTCGTCGGCCACGCCATCGAAGGCAAGCGCCCGTCCTTCTTCAAGGATGTCCAGTTCCTAATGATCGGGCCGCTGTGGCTGCTGGCCGATGTGTATCGGCGGCTGGGTGTTCGCTTCTAGGCCGCTCTTCGTTCGTATGCCGTCGACTCCCGAAACACATGCGCGTGCAGCTCGGCAGTCCGCGCTCGCGTCGCTGCATAGCCGCCCGCCAGCACGATAATCAAGGGCAGGCCGCGGCTGCGCACCGCCTCGATTACCCACCGATCGCGCCGCCTAATGCCCTCCTCCGTGAGGGCCAGTTTGCCGTAGCGGTCGCCGGCGGCCACATCCACGCCGGCGAGATAGAACACGATGTCGGCATTCGCGGCGTCGAGCACCGTCGGCAAATGCCGCTGCAGCGAGTCGAGATACTCGGCGTCGCCCACGCCGTCCTTTAAAGGCACATCCAAATTGGAACGCATCTTCGCCAGGGGATAATTCCGCTCCCCGTGCATCGAGAACGTAAAAACCTCGTCCTGGGCTTCGAAGATGGCCGCAGTGCCATTGCCTTGATGGACGTCGAGATCGATGATGGCCGCCCGCCCGATCGAGCGCTCCGCCTGCAGCTTGCGTATTGCGATGGCAACATCGTTGAGCGCACAGAATCCCTCGCCATGATCGGCGAACGCATGATGCGTGCCGCCGGCCAGATTGCCGGCCAGGCCGTGGTCGAGCGCCGCACGCGCCGCCAATAAGGTCCCGGCCGAGGCAAGACGCGATCTTTGCCATAGCGCCTCTGACCAGGGCAAACCGAGTCGCCGTTGCTCCGCCGCGGAAAGCCCCGATGAGGCGAGCTTGGCCAAGTACTGTGGCGTGTGCACGAGCTCCAGGGTCGGCACGTCGAGCGGCTCCGGCTGCAGAATGTCGCCGGCGGCGAGTATTCCTTCCGTAAGGAGCTGCTCCGCGAGCCGCGAATACTTGCTCATCGGAAAGGGATGACCGGGCGGCAGCGCAACCTGGTAGGACGGGTGGTAACTACATTTCATTGGATCCCAAGGGAGTATGGCCGCTGTCGGTACGCTCGTCCAATGACTGGCAAAACATCACGCCGCCGACATCTCCTCATATGGTGTCGCCGTATCGCGGGACACCGCACGCGGCTCATCCATGGCAGCCAATTGATTTCCCAGCGCATCCCGAAGAGCCTCTAATTGGGCAAGCTGCGCGCAAGCACGACGCCAGGCGTCCGCGCTCTGTTCCACGACCCCCAGCAGCACGTCGCATTCGGCTTGCAGGCTCTTCACAGCGGCGAACGCCGCGAACCAGCGACGCTCCAAAAGCTCTGTCGCGGGCTCGGCATCCACAGTACGCGCGAAATCGAAACTGCTCATGGATTTCACTCCCGGCCATGTGTAGTTTCGATGCTGCCCCGCGAATATGACAATACGCAGACAGTACGACGGCAATTCGTTTAAAGCGTCGGCATCGGCTCCGCCCGGCGCCGGGCGCGATCGAGCCATGAACCGGCCCCCTCGAGGGTCGCTGCGTAATCAGCCGCCGCCTCAACACAAATTCCCCTGGCGAGATTTCTCTGCAACGCATGCCAGGGCAGACTCCACATTTCGCGAATATTGTCCATGTCACTCGCTTATATTCATGCTGCACGGCTCACGGGTACCGCCATGGGTACGACTCGGGCTTGCTCGCGCAATTTGGGCCAGTCGATCAAGCGCAAATGGCCGTTCATGTCTTCCACCAGCGACGTGCAACTCTCGACCCAGTCGCCGTCATTGCAGTACAGAACTGCGCCGATTTCGCGCATCTCGGCACGATGGATGTGACCGCATACCACCGTGTCGACACCGCGCTTGCGCGCCGCTTGGGCGACGGCGTCTTCGAAGCTGCCGATGTATTGAACCGCGGTCTTTGCCTTGTTCTTTAAGTACGAGGATAGCGACCAGTGCGGCAAGTCGAACTTGCGTCGCACCCAGTTGATGTATGGATTCGCCGCCAACAATACATCGTAGATATGGCTTCCCAATTTCGCGAGCCATGGACTGCACTTCGTCACGCTGTCGAATTCGTCGCCGTGCAGTACCAGCATTCGCCGGCCGCCCGCTCCTTCATGAATGTACTCTCGATGAATCTCGAGATTACCGAACACGGCGCCGTCGAATTCACGAAATACTTCGTCGTGATTGCCTGGAACGAAAATCACCTTGGTGCCGCGTTTCGCTTTTCCCAAAATGGTACGCAAGACATTGTTGTGCGATTGCGGCCAAAACATGTTCTTTTGCATGCTCCATACATCGATGATGTCGCCGACCAGGAACAGAGTGTCCATCTCGACGTGATGCAGGAAATCAAGCAGCAGATCCGCGCTGCAGCCTTTGAAGCCCAGATGGATATCTGAAATAAAGACAGTTCGCAATCGCAGTAGCGAAGGCGCGGTACGTTCGACCATGTCTCGTCCTCCCAAAGTCTTCGTCGCCTAACAAGATCGCGAATTGTTGTTACGGATGCGTGACTAGAGAAAGAAGATTTCCTTACAAAAAAGCCACTTGGGCGTGGAACATCGCGTGGAACGGTAGAAATGTGATCTAGCGCTCAATAACTCGACCTACCATCGATTCATCGATGCCGAACGCTGTGCGCGCACCGAGACATAGGAATAACCGCGCAGCGATTCCGGCCGCCGCTTCGCCTGTGCCGTTGGGTCGTTGTCCGACGCATTCCATGCGGCGAGCAACAGCCCGAGAGCCAGCCAATTGAGGGACGCCTTGCGGTGTTGCGACCACCAAGTTGCATTGGCAGCGCCGCGCCAGGACCCGCATGCAATTTCCACCGGCGATGTCGTCATGTTCAGCTCCTCGTGGGGTTTGTACGAGGCTATTGTTGCGTGGGAATTGCGATCCTCTGGGGCTCAAAACGGGCGAACTTCCGGCCAATTCTGGCGAATAGTGGCAAGGTGTTTCAGCCGGATTTCGCAATTGAACGCGCGTCATCGGCTATTATTCAGCCATGAAAAAGCACATCGCGATCGTCGAGGACGAGCCGGCTTTGCGCGAGAATTATGCGGCGGCGCTGGCGCGTCACGGCTACGCGATCAAGACCTACGGCAATCGCAATACCGCCATGCAGGCGTTCCATATCCACTTGCCCGATCTCGCCATCATCGACATTTCGCTCGAGGACGAGGCGGAAGGCGGATTCGATCTGTGTCGCGACTTGCGTGCGCTCTCGGCCGAGCTGCCCATCATATTTCTCACCGCTCGGGACAGCGAACTGGACGCCGTCTCCGGCTTACGCCTCGGTGCCGACGATTTTCTGACCAAGGATGTGAGCCTGCCGCATTTGGCGGCCCGCGTCGCGGCGCTGTTTCGACGCATCGATGCCTTGCGGCGGCCGGACAATGCCGCCGAGATCGTNNATCGACGGCGAGAAGATGCAGACCACCTGGAACGGCACGCCGGTCACTCTGTCGCTGACGGAGTTTTGGATCGTGCACGCACTGGCGCGCAATCCGGGGCATGTGAAGAACCGGCAGCAATTGATGGATGCCGCAAACGTCGTTCTGGACGACAATACCATCACCTCTCACATCAAACGCATGCGCCGAAAATTCCAGCAAATAGATCCGGCTTTTGATGCGATCCAGACCGTGTACGGAATGGGCTATCGCTGGGTCGAGTGAGCATTCGACTGCAACTGCTGATCGTCGCGCTCACCACGCTGGTGCTGCCGTGGGCCGGCTGTCAATATGCGCGGGAACTCGAGACCGCGCTGCGCGGCTCGCAGGAAAAGTCATTGCTGGCGAGCGCGGGCACCATCGCCAATGCCCTGTCGGCGCAGCCGCAACGGGTATTTCGCGATCCTGACGATACTGAAGTCTTCGCCGCGAACCGCGGGGATCTGTACGTCTATCCGCTGCGCAGCCAACCCTTGTTGGACGGCTATCGCGACGATTGGGGGGTCGCGGCGGACCCGACATCCTTGCCCACCACGACCGGGTTTGGCGCGCGCGTGCAGGCGGGTGCCACCGAGCGGTATCTTTATCTGTATATCGAAGTCGACGACCCGCACTTCGACCCCGAGCCAAGCAACGTACATCCCGAACGCGACCGCTTCGATCGAGTCGATCTGACACTGCAGCGGCCCGACGGCACGCGGGAATTCTATTTTTTCGGCACCAACGCGCCAGGTTTGATCGCGGCCCAAAGCATCGTCAACGGCAGCGATGGCCGGGACCGTGCGGTTGAAGAGTCGCGGATCCAAGCGTTCTGGCTTCAGACATCGGCGGGCTACCACATCGAGGCACGCGTTCCCTTGAGCTTTGTCGGCTCGCGACTCTGGATCGAAGCTGAGGACGGTCACGGCAGCGGGAAGTCCGGCGTCGATGCGGTCGACGACCCGGAAGGCGGCCGCTTGTTCTTTACGACGGCGGGCCTCGGCGAGTTGCTGGGCACCTTCGTCCGCGACGGTACTCGCGCCACCGTCATCGACGCCAATGCGCTGAAGCTGGGGGTGGCGGGCAACGTGAGCACGATCATGCCGGGCGAAACCGAAGAGACTGCAGAGCTGTGGTATCGGCATTTCATGACGGTCGACACCTCGAGTTTTCCCCTGCAGCCATCGGCGCAAGACCGGCTCGGCGGCAATAGCGTGACCGCTGCGCTTGCGGGGCAGCCGCACGCGCAATGGGTGCGCAGCGCCGACAGCCAGGAGTTGCTGTTGACCGCTGCCGCGCCCATTTTGATTGACGGTCGTACGCGCGGCGCCGTGTTTCTCGAGCAGGCCGGAGATCAACTGCTTAGCCTTCGCGATCGGGCAGTAACACGCCTGTTCAATCTCACCCTGCTGGCCACGGCCTTCGCGGTCATCGTCATGCTCGGCTTTGCGACTTGGATCAGTCTGCGCATCGGTCGCTTGCGCAACGCCGCCGATTCCGCCGTGAGCAGCGATGGAAAAATTCGTCTCGACATGCCGGAATCCGCCAGCGCGGATGAGATCGGCGCCCTGTCGCGCGGCTTCGAACGCCTGCTGGCGCGCCTCAACGAGCACACCCAGTACCTGCGCACTTTGGGCGGGAAGCTTTCGCACGAGCTGCGCACCCCGCTGACCATTGTGCGTTCCTCGTTGGATAATCTCGAGTCTGAAGGCTTGCGCGACGACCAGCGGCGCTATGTGACGCGCGCACGGGAGGGTACCCAGCGCCTGCAATCCATCTTAAGTGCGCTGGGCGCCGCGGCGCGGGTAGAGGAAAGCATCAAGCAAGCAGACCGGGTGAGTTTCGATTTGCGCGAGTTGTTGTCGTCGGCGATCGCCGCCTATCGAGACGGCTTTCCCCAGGCGCACATCGCCCTCGATCTTCCGCCCGAGCCATGCTTCATGCGGGGGGCTCCTGACCTTCTCCTGCAGTTGCTCGACAAACTCATAGAAAACGCCGTCGATTTCTCTGCTTCCACCGGCACGATCACCGTGCGTCTGGACCGGGCGCTGGGCAACTACGTACTGCAAGTGCAGAACGATGGTCCGCCGATTCCGCAAGTGCTCCTGGGACGCCTGTTCGAGTCGCTGTTCGAGCAACGCCAGGGTCGCGACGACAAGCCGCATTTCGGTCTAGGTTTGTACATCGTACGGCTCGTCGCCGACTTTCACGGCGGTACGGCCGTTGCCGCCAATCGATCGGACGGCAGCGGCGCGATTTTCACNNTGCGCCAGCAGCCAGCGCTTGCGCTCCAGGCCGCCGCCGTATCCCGTGAGCGAACCGTCGGCACCGATCACCCTGTGACACGGCACCAGAATGGAGATGGGATTGCGGCCATTGGCGAGCCCCACTGCGCGCGAAGCGCTGGGATTGTCGATTCGCCTGGCGAGCTCTCCGTAACTCCAAGTCTGTCCGTAAGGAATTCCGGTCAACTCACGCCACACGCGCGTCTGAAACACCGTGCCCTGCAAACGCAACGGCAGATCGAACTCTCGCCGCGTTCCGGCGAAGTATTCGGTCAACTGCCGCACCGCCGCGGCTAAGGGTGCCACCGCGACATCCTCCGCCCAGCCATCGGTGGATTGCGCCTTGCGGCTTGGCTCCATATAGAGGCCGGTCAGAGCGATCCCGTCGGAGGTGAGCAACAGACGGCCGATCGGACTTTCAAAATAGCTAAAAGCGTTCATGGATTGGCTCCCAGTGACTGCCAAAGATAATGTGTCGCGTAAGCCCGCCACGGCCGCCAGCCGTCAGCGAGCTTCTGTAATTGCCTCTGATTGGCGTTTGCCGCTCTCATGAGCATCAGATCGCCGCTGGGGAATGCGTCCGGCCAATGCAGCGCGCGCATGGCGATGTACTGCGCAGTCCAGGGACCTATGCCCGGCAGGCGCATCAACGCTTCGATCTGCCCCTCGACGTTCGGCGCGAACGTCAATACGACTCTTTTCTCGAGCACTGCGGTGGCGAGCAGCAACAAGCAGCGAGCCCGGGCGCCGACGATGCCGAGCGCGCAGATCTCGTTGACGGTGACGGAGGTCATTTGCTGCGCGCTCGGGGTGAGACGATTGAGTTCAGGATAAGGAGTGGCGATCGGGGTGCCAAAAGCCTGCGCCCAGCGACCTGCCAGCGTGGTCGCGCCTTTCACCGACACCTGCTGCCCGAGAATTGCTCGCACCGCCAGTTCGAAGCCATCGAAGGCTCCGGGGACGCGTAAGCCGGGAATTCGGCGCACTACCTTTCCGAGCAGCGGATCCGGCAGCAGCAGATCGCTCACCGCAGCGGGCACCGCTCCCAAATCGAACAGCCGCTTCACACGAACAATGACCGCTCCAATGACCGGTGCCAGCGACTGCGAGATCTCCACATTCAGTGCGTTGTCCTTCTTACCCAATGAGACCGCGATCCAGCCTTGGGTGTAGTCGATCGACACCGTCCGCCGGTAATGCGTCGCGTCTGCCATCTCGACACCTGGAATTGCGCGTCGGCGCAGATAGTCCAGCAAGCTGTGCCACGCAAACGGCGGGCGAAATTCCAGCTGGCAGTGCAAACCCTCCGGCGCATTCGCAGTACCGCGCAACGCCCTGGGACTTAGGCCATAGCGCGATTTGAACAATGCATTGAAGCGCCGCACGCTGCCGAAACCGCTGGCAAAGGCAATTTCTGTCTGGCTCAAGCGTGTTTCGCCGAGCAAGCGCTTCGCCAACAGCAGCCGCTGGGTCTGCGCGAGTTCGATCGGCGAGACCCCGAGTTCGGACTCCGTGACCCGTCGCAAGTGACGGTCGCTGACTCCCAGCGATGCCGCCAGATCGCCGACTTTTGCGCTGGAGAGCGCGTGCTCTTCGATGCCGGCAATGGCGGCGCCGACCAATCGACTCACCGCATCGACAGAAGCGAGACCCGGCGCGCGTTCGGGCCGGCAACGCAGACATGGCCTGAATCCCGCGGCTTCCGCAGCCGCCGCGCTCGAGTAGAAGCGCATGTTCTGCCGTTTCGGCGGCCGCGCCGGACAAATGGGGCGGCAGTAAATATGGGTGGATGTAACGGCTACGAAAAATCGCCCGTCGAAGCGGCGATCGCGGGCTATTACCGCGCGAAAACAAGCATCAGAGTCGAGTTCCATGGCTGCAGAGTAGTCCCAATTCGCGACGAATACTCGCCGTTTTCGGACCTCTATATTGGCTCCGCCGACGTCAAGAATCTGTCGCAGATGTATCTACATTGTAGACACATAATTCTCCTTGCGATAAGCTGTGGGCACCGATTCAACTGGGACATGCGTTATGCGTGTGATCGTGAAGAAATGGGGCAATAGCGCTGCCGTTCGTATCCCGAGCGGTATCATGGAAGCCGCCCAAATCGGCTTGGATGAGGCCGTAGACGTGCGTGAGCAAGACGGTGAAATCGTGATAACGCCAATTCGCACGGAAAAAGTCGACTTGGAGAAACTTCTGCAGGCCATCACTGCGGACAATCTCCATGCCGGCGTGGAATTCGGGAGTGTTGTGGGGAAGGAAGCGCTTTAGTGGCACGCCGTTACGTGCCTGAGGCGGGCGACATTGTGTGGCTGCGCTTCACGCCACAAGCCGGTCATGAGCAGGCAGGTCACCGGCCGGCCTTGGTTATTAGTCCCGCCGCATACAACGGCAGGACCAGCCTCATGATTTGCTGCCCGATAACAACACACGTCAAAGGCTATCCGTTCGAAGTCGCTATGGCCGGTAACCGCCCCAGCGCAGCGCTCGCCGACCAGGTTAAGAGCCTAGATTGGGTAGTGCGCAAAGCGAAATATAAAGGCAAAGCGACGCCTGCCGAGCTTGCCGGCGCTCGGGCGAAAATCATTGCTTTGGTGGCCGGCTAATAATCCGGCGATGCCGAGCTAATGACCCGGGCTTGCACGCAACCCCAGATACCGCAATATCCCCTGCGCCGCCTCGCGCCCCTCGAACACGGCGGTCACCACCAGATCCGAGCCGCGCACCATATCGCCGCCGGCAAATACCTTGGGGTTGGTGGTTTGAAATTGCAATGACGGCGCCCCTGACACACGTACCCGGCCGTTGGCGTGCAATGCGATCTGCTGCTTGACGAACCAATCAGGCGGACTCGGCAAGAATCCGAAGGCTACGATGACCGCGTCGGCCTCAACGGTTTCTTCCGTACCGGGTACCACTTCCGGTACGCGACGCCCGCGCGGTCCCGGCGGTCCCAAGCGTGTCTCGACCAGTTTCACGCCCCGCACGCGATCGGAGCCGACGATTTCAATGGGCTGTTTATTGAATAAAAAGGTGACGCCCTCTTCCTTGCTGTTCTTGTAGTCGCGGCGCGAACCCGGCATGTTGTCTTCGTCGCGCCGATAGGTGCACGTGACGCTGCTGGCCCCCTGACGGATTGCGGTTCGATTGCAATCCATTCCCGTGTCGCCGCCGCCGAGCACCACCACCTGTTTGCCCCGCATATCGATGAAGCCGGCCGACTCATCGTCGATATTGAGTTCGCGATTGATGTTGGAAATCAGAAATGGGAGCGCCTCATGCACACCGGGCAGATCCTCGCCGGCGAATCCGCCTTTGACGTAGGTATAGGTTCCCATGCCGAGAAACACCGCATCGAATTCTTGAGTCAGTGTCTCGAAAGAAATGTCGCTGCCGACGTCGACATTCAGACGGAATTCGACGCCCATGTACTCCATGATCTCGCGGCGCTTCTCGACGACGTCCTTCTCCAGCTTGAACGGCGGGATGCCGAAGGTCAGCAGACCGCCGATCTTCGAGTACCGGTCGAACACCACCGGCGTCACGCCGTTGCGCACCAGAATGTCGGCGCATGCGAGACCCGCGGGACCCGCGCCCACGACGGCAACCCGTTTGCCCGTGCGCACCACGTTCGACATGTCGGGCTTCCAGCCTTGCTTGAACGCCTCGTCCGTGATGTATTTCTCGATCGCGCCGATGCTCACCGCGCCGATGCCGTCATTCAGCGTGCACGCGCCCTCGCACAACCGGTCCTGCGGGCAAATTCTGCCGCACATTTCCGGCAGAGAATTGGTTTGATGCGACAGCTCCGCCGCCTCGAACAACTTGCCGTCGTTCACCAGCGTCAGCCAGTTCGGAATGTAATTGTGAACCGGGCACTTCCACTCGCAGAAGGGGTTGCCGCATGAAATGCAGCGCCCGGCTTGGGCCCCTGCCGCCTCGGCGCTGTACTGCGAGTAAATTTCGCGAAAATCCTTGATGCGCACCTCCACGGCCAGCTTGTCGGGATCCTTGCGTGGGATTTCCAGAAATTGCAGGTGCTTATCGGCCATGGGCGGTTTTGGCGCTTGTGCGTGGAGCGGCGGCGCTCAAGCGGCGCGACGCAGATTTTCCAGCAGAGAATCGATGGCTGCCGCCTTGGGCTTCACCACCCAGAACCTGCCGACATAGCTGCGAAGGTCGTTGAGCAATTGCGCACCCCACAGGCTCTCGGTGGCATCGACATGTTGCTCGATCAAGCCGCGCAAATGCTGCACGTGTATTCCCATGCCTTCGGGTGATACGCGATGTATATCGATCAATTCATGGTTGTAGCGGTCGACAAAATCGCGCTCCATGTCGAGCACGTAGGCAAAGCCGCCGGTGAATCCGGCCCCGAAATTCACTCCGGTGCGCCCGAGCACGCACACCACGCCGCCGGTCATGTATTCGCAGCAATGATCGCCCGCTCCTTCCACCACGGCCAGAGCGCCGGAATTGCGCACGGCAAATCGTTCTCCGGCGGTGCCTGCGGCATAGAGTTCCCCGCCGGTGGCGCCGTATAGACAGGTGTTGCCCATGATCACCGTGTCGCGTGCCACGAAACTCGAGCGCGCGTGCGGCTTCAAGACGATCTTGCCCGCCGCCATGCCCTTTCCCACGTAGTCGTTGGCCTCGCCCTCGAGATGCAGATGCAGTCCACCGGCGTTCCACACGCCGAAGCTCTGTCCCGCGGAGCCCTTCAGGGTGACGATGAGCGGCGCCGCACTCATGCCGGTGTTGCCCCAGCGCTTGGCGATTTCGCCGGAAATTCGCGCGCCGATGGAGCGGTGAAAATTGCTCACGGCGTAAGAGAACTTGCCGCCGGATTTGGCGGCAATGGCATCGCGCATGTCGCGCAACATCGTCTCGGCCAGCACGCCTTTGTCGAACGGCTCGTTATGGGGGTCGATGCAATATTGAGGTTTGCTCGACACCAGCGCGGAATTGGCCAACACCGGCGACAAATCGAGCTTGCGTTGCTTCGATGTTTCGCCCGGCAGAATTTCCAGGAGTTCCGTGTGTCCGATCAGTTCAGTGATGCTTCGCACACCCATGGACGCCATGATTTCGCGGCATTCTTGCGCCACGAATTTGAAATAGTTGATCACCATCTCGGGCAGCCCGATGAAGTACTTGGTACGCAGCACATTGTGCTGCGTGGCCACGCCCGTCGCGCAGTTGTTGAGGTGGCAGATCCGCAAGTACTTGCAGCCCAGCGCGACGATCGGCGCGGTGCCGAAGCCGAAGCTCTCGGCGCCGATGAGGGCCGCCTTGATCACATCGAGACCGGTCTTGAGGCCCCCGTCGGTCTGCAAGCGGACCCGATGCCGCAACTCATTGGCGCGCAGTGTTTGATGCGTCTCGGCCAGCCCCAATTCCCAGGGCGTGCCCGCATACTTGATCGAAGACAAGGGGCTTGCGCCGGTGCCGCCGTCGTAGCCGCTGATGGTGATCAAATCCGCGTACGCCTTGGCGACGCCCGCCGCGACCGTACCCACGCCGGGCTCCGCCACCAACTTGACCGATACCAATGCGCTGGGGTTGACTTGCTTCAGGTCGAAGATCAACTGCGCCAGATCCTCGATGGAGTAGATATCGTGATGCGGGGGCGGTGAAATCAAACCGACGCCGGGGCGCGCGAACCTTAGGCGCGCGATCATGTCGTTCACCTTGTGCCCGGGCAGCTGCCCGCCTTCACCCGGCTTCGCGCCTTGCGCGATCTTGATTTGCAGCACCTCGGCATTGATCAAGTATTCCGGAGTGACACCGAAGCGGCCGGAGGCCACCTGCTTGATCTTGGAATTCTTTTCCGTCCCGTAGCGCACCGGGTCTTCGCCGCCCTCGCCTGAATTCGAACGCGCGCCCAAGCGATTCATGGCGATCGCGAGCGCTTCGTGCGCCTCGGGAGACAGCGCGCCCAACGACATGCCCGCGCTGTCGAAGCGCGGGAAGAGAGCGGAGACCGGTTCGACCTCCTCGATGGGTATGGCGGCGGCGCGGGGATTTAACTTCAACAGATCGCGAATGCACGACGCCGGCCGCCCGTTGACCAAGGCGGCGAACTCGAGGTACTGCTGGTAGTCGCCGGTCATCACCGCCGACTGCAGAGTCGCAATGACGTCCGGGTTGTACATGTGGTATTCGCCATTGTGCATGTACTTGAGCAAGCCGCCTTGCTCGACATTCTCGGTCGGATCCCACGCGCGCTTCGCCAGATAATCGGCATCGGCTTTGAGGTCCTCGAAGTCCGCACCCTGAATGCGGCTGTCGGAGCCCTCGAAACACAGGCCGACGACTTCGTCGCTCAAGCCGACGATTTCGAACAGCTGCGCACTGCGGTAGCTTGCAATGGTGGAGATGCCCATCTTGGACATGATCTTGAACAATCCCTTGCGGATACCCCGCCGGTAACTGCGGCCGAGCTCTTGCCGCATGGCCGCTTCCATTTTCAACGCACCCTTGCGCATGAGATCGAACAATGTCTGATACGCAAGATACGGATACACGGCGGTGGCGCCATAGCCGATCAAGCAAGCAAAATGGTGCGCATCGCGCGCCGTGCCGGTCTCCACCAGAATATTGCACTTGCAGCGCAGCCCGGTCTTGACCAAGCGGTGATGCACGGCGCCGGTGGCAAGCAGCGCATGGACGGGCACCTTGCCCTTGACGAGGTATCGATCGGACAGCAGCAGCACGACCTTGCCGTTGCGCACCGCGGCTTCCGCTTGATCGCAAACTCTCGACACAGCGGCCTTGAGATCCAAGTGCTCGTCGTATTGCAGGTCGATGAACTCGTTCGGCACCCCGGAATCCGCCAGCGCCACGATCTGCCGCAATTTGCGTTGCGAAAGCACGGGCGACGAGAGCACGATTTGTTCGGCATGTTGCTGTGCCGGGACGAAGATATTGCACTCGGGGCCAATCTGCGTTTGCAGCGACATCACGATGCTTTCGCGCAAGCTGTCGATGGGAGGATTCGTGACTTGCGCGAACTGTTGCCGGAAATAATCGTAGAGAGAGCGCACTTTCTTCGACAGCACCGGCATCGGCGTGTCGTCGCCCATCGAGCCGACCGCTTCACTCTCGTCTTCGGCGAGGACCCGGATGATCTCGTCGCGTTCCTCAGCCGACACGTTGTACATTTTTTGGAACAAGGCCAGGGTGTCGCGATCGAAGGGTTCCGCTGCGAGCCGCGGATCGATGAGATCGGTTTGAAGATACCGCACGCCCTTCTTCAGCCACACCTTGTACGGATAGCGGCTCTTCAAGAGATCATCGACTCGCTTGGTGTCCATGAGCTCCGCTGTCTGTAAATCGAGAGCCAGCATCTCGCCGGGTCCCAACTTTCCCTTCTTGACCACATCCTCAGGGTTGTAATCCCAGACGCCCGCTTCAGAGGCGATGGTGATGTGCCGATTCTTGGTGATGACCCAACGGGCGGGGCGCAACCCGTTGCGATCCAAGGTGCAGCAGACGTATCGGCCATCGGTGAGTACGATGCCGGCCGGACCGTCCCAGGGTTCCATGTGCGTGGCGTAGTACTCGTAAAACGCCTTGAGGTCAGGGTCGATCATGTCGACCGACTGCCACGCCGGCGGCATCAGCATGCGCATGGCGTGCATGGGATCGAGACCGCCGACCAGCAGCAGTTCGAGCATGTTGTCGAGCGATTGCGAATCGGAACCCGTCAAGGACACGACGGGCAGAATGTCGGTCAGATCCGGCAACACAGGGGAGCGAAACAAAGGACCTCGCGCCACCGCCCAACTCCGGTTGCCTTGNNGTGTTGGTGGAAAAGCGCTGGTGGAAAACCACCACCGAAGCCTCCATCCGCGGATCCTTGAGGTCAGGATAGAACTGAGCCAGGAACTGCGGCATCACCATGCCCTTGTAGACGATGGTGCTGGCCGACAACGACGGGATATAGAACATCGGATCGNNTGCTCGATGGTCGGTAAGGTCTTGAGCGCCTCCGAACCACAGGCTTGCGGGTCCACCGGCAACGCACGGAAGCCGGCGACCTGCAACTTCTCGAGTTGCAGCTGCTCGGTGAGAATTCTTCGAGCGTGCGCCGCCAGCCTCAAATCCCGATTGAGGAACACCAGACCGGCGGCAAACTGGGCGCTAAGCGTAAGCCCCGATTCTTGAGCCGCCGCCCGCAGAAACGCGGTCGGCCGCTTGATCAACAGGCCGCAGCCATCTCCGGTCTTACCGTCTGCGGCAATCGCACCCCGATGGGTCAGGCGATTGAGCGAGCTGATGGCTGTCTGCAATACCCAATGGCTGGCCTGATCGTCGAGACTCGCGATCAAGCCGAATCCGCAGGAATCCTTTTCATAGGCAGACCGGCACAGGCCCCAATCCCCAATACGCGGATCCCCGCCGTTGAGGCTCGTCTCAAGTGCTGCCATGTCCCGATTCGCCATAACGTACGCCCGTAGCAAAGCAAGCCCGGCGGCTTGACCGCGGAGCCTTTTTAAAAACAACGACTTAACTCGGTTCTAGGCGCTCAAATAAAGTGTGCGCCGTTGGGGCAAACGCCGCTAGGCGCGCCTGTGCATGCGACTCATGATACCTGCGTGGCAATCACCGTCAATCGCGGCATCGCCAGCGGGTCGTCACCCCGCGATATACCGCTCCAGCTGCTCGATGTGCTCGGTTTGCTCTTGGATGACGGCTTTGACCAAGTCGCCGATGGACAGCATCCCCNNGGTGCACCGTATCCTCCGGCGTCACGCTCACAGCAGGCGAAGTCATGATGTCGCTCACCGGTGTGTCATGCGATGAGCGGTTCTTCAGGATCACTTTACGAGCGTAATCGCGCTCGGAGATGATGCCGATCAGTGATCCCTGATCCATGACCAGGAGCGCGCCCACATGCCGGGTCGCCATGACCTCGATGGCGCGCAACACGGAATCCTGCGGTGCGACGGAGAAAACCTCGCTGCCTTTTGTCTGAAGCAATTGACCCACGGTCCGCATAGTTCCCCCTGATGGCTGCGGTCGAGCGCTGCAGCGACGATTCTTCTGACTATACTCCCGCCCAATCTGAGGACAAGTAGTACAAATTCCCATGATTGAACCGGACTTCACCCCCCCCGTCGCCGCGCTGCGGCCTCGCCTCGTGACCTCGCCGCATGGCGCAAGAACAGACCCCTACTACTGGCTGCGGGACGACGAGCGCGCGAATCCGGAGGTGCTGGCCTACCTCACGGCGGAAAATGCCTATCGGGTACGGTGCATGACGCCAAGCAAACCGTTCGAGGACGCGCTGTACGAGGAAATCGTCTCTCGCCTCAAACAGGACGATACGAGCGTGCCCTATCGCAGGCACGGCTACTGGTACAACACCCGCTTCGAGCCCGGCAAGGAACACCCGATATTTGCGCGGCGCAAGGGCTCGCTCGAATCGCCCGAAGAGGTCCTGCTGGACGCCAATGCGCTCGCCGTGGGACATGACTATTATCGGATCGGAGCGCTGGAAGTCTCGATGGATTCCGCATGGCTTGCGTTTTGCGAGGATACGGTCGGCAGACGCCAATACACTTTGCGATTCAAGAATTTGCATACCGGTGAGATTCTTCAAGTCGCGATTCCCGATGTCGAATCCGATCTCGCATGGGCCAATGACAACCAAACCATCCTGTACGTCGAAAAGGATGCCGAGACATTGCTCGGTCTATACGTCAAAAAGCACGTGCTCGGGGCAGACCCGCGGAATGACTCCCTGGCATTCGAGCAAACGGACAGGAGCTTCTATACCGGCGTATCCAAATCGAAATCCGATCGCTTCATATTCATCCACATGGAAAGCACGGTGTCCTCGGAGTGGCGGTACGCACATGCCGATGATCCCGCGCTTGACTTCAAGACTTTCCNNACGAACGCGATCACGAATACCAGTTGGAACACCTCGGCGACGCCTTCATCATCAGAACCAATTGGCAGGCCCGCAATTTCCGCTTGATGCAGGTGCCGATTGGCAAGGAATCCAACCGCGCCGATTGGCGAGATGTGGTCGCGCATCGCGACGATACATTCATCGAGGACTTCGACGTATTCAACGGATTCCTTGCCCTCTCGGTCCGCACCGGCGGCCTTGCCAAAATCAGCATCGCACTCTGGTCCACCGATCTGTCGATGCAGAGCGGCGCAGAGTTTTTCATCGCCAGCGACGAGACTGCCTACGCCACGTCGCTATCGGTCAATCCGGAGCTCGACACCGAACTCGTGCGCTACGCGTATTCTTCGCTTACCACACCGACGACCGTATACGACTACAACATACGAACCGGGGAAAAGATTCTGCTGAAACGCGATCCGGTTGTCGGCAGTTTTGATCCCGCGAATTATCGAACCGAATTCCTGTTTGCGCCGGCGCGCGATGGCGCGCGAATACCCGTGTCGCTGGT
This sequence comes from Gammaproteobacteria bacterium, assembly GCA_003165495.1. Lineage (GTDB taxonomy): Bacteria > Pseudomonadota > Gammaproteobacteria > Steroidobacterales > Steroidobacteraceae > Bog-1198. Next base: position 18,298 of record PMMB01000140.1, read on the forward strand.
GTACCGCTTTGGGCTGGTGCGCGACGGTTCCAATCCGCTGCTGCAATACGCCTATGGGGCGTACGGTCTGTCCACGGACCCGAACTTTTCATCGGCACGCTTGAGCCTGATCGACCGCGGGTTCGTCTACGCCATCGCGCATGTGCGCGGCGGCCAAGAGATGGGCCGCGCGTGGTACGACGATGGACGCAAGCTGCACAAGATGAATTCGTTCAACGATTTCATCGACGTCACGCGCCACCTCGTTGCGGAGCGCTACGCAGCCAAGGATAAGGTGTTTGCCATGGGCGGCAGCGCCGGCGGTTTGCTGATAGGGGCGGTTGCCAACTTGAGTCCCGGCGACTACCGCGGCATGGTCGCACAGGTTCCTTTCGTCGATGTGGTCACCACGATGCTGGACGCCAGCATCCCGCTGACCACCAACGAATACGACGAGTGGGGTAATCCCAACGAACGCAGAGACTATGATTACATGCTGTCGTATTCGCCCTACGACAACGTCCGGGCGCAAACCTATCCGGCCATGTTCGTCACTACCGGCCTGTGGGACAGCCAGGTGCAGTACTACGAACCCGCCAAATGGATCGCCAAGCTGCGCGCCGTCAAGACCGACCAAAACGTTTTGTTCCTGCACGTCGACATGGAAGCCGGTCACGGCGGCAAGTCCGGGCGTTTCCAACGTTATCGCGAGATCGCGATGGAATACGCCTTCGTGTTGGACCAAGCAGGCATTCACCAATAAAAAAAGCGCCGCGAGCGGGGGAAGCTTAACCGCGGCGCCAAGAACTGGAGCTCTATGCCGCCGGTACCTCCGTCACCTCGTAGCCGACGACCGCCGAGGTAATCGGGTCCACGATCGGAGAACCTTGGCGAAACCAGGTTGCGGCAACTCGTGTAGCGGAAGCCACGCGGGCATCGATTCCTTCGCGCGCAAACTGGCCGTCGCCGCGGCGCACCAACAAGGTCGCCTTGCGGCAACCGTCGGGGACCAACAAGGCGATGATTTGCGATTGCATCCCAAATCCTTACCGTGGCTTGAGAACTCACCTTGAAATAAAGCAAGCAGCGTGCCAGAGGACAAATGCAATGAATTCAATTAGTTATGTGAGGGGCACCGCGACGGGACCTGACAAGAATTGTCACCGGTGACGCGTACGGCGCATACCGCCTTTCGAGTTCGCCTAGGGATGAGCGGGATGGATCGTCACGCAGGCCTGTGATTTGGCGTTCAAGGATTTACAAATCGCGCGCGCATGCTTCTCCGTGAGCCCAGCAACCTGCAGGCGATACAGGGTTCCGGAGGCGCTTTTCTTCGGCGCCACGGTCGGCGAGAGTCCGGCCAGGAGCTTGGGATATTCCTTGTCCAAGTGCGCCCAACGCCGGTTGGCGGCATCTGCGCTCGACTTGAACGCCCCGAGCTGTATGCCGTAGGACCCCGCCGTCGCCACGGGATTCGCGGCTTTTTTCGGTGACGCGGGCGGTGACGGTGACGCGGGCGGTGACGCGGGCGGCGCAGTCGCGGCGGCCGGCGGCTTTGCCTTGAATGCGGGGGCCGGGGTGGAGGCGGTAGAGCCGCCGGCCGCGGGATTACCGGGAGTATTCACAGTGTCTGCTCCGGCAGGCGTCGCGCTCGACGGTGCCTGGGCCAACGTGAAGTTTTCCACGCGGATGCGGGCTTCTTCCGTCCATTTGCCTTCCGGGTACTGCTTTAGGAACGCTTGGTAGGCTTCTTGCGTATCAGCGTCGCGCGCCTTTTGCCAATCGCGTTCCTCGTAGAGTTCTTTGGCCCGGGCCTGGGCCTGGGCGGTGAATTCGCCGTTCGGATATTTCTTTAAGAATTGCTCATAGGAATCCGTGGTGTTCGCCGCCCGGGTTTTTTCCCAGTCGCTTTGTTGGCGGCTGCAGCCGTAGATGCCGATGCCGATCAGCAACGCAAAAGAGAGACCTATGACCGCTTTGTTCATGACCATTTTCATACTCAAGAGAGGTTTCCGATAGGGCTACAGTCTACTTTAGTTGGCGATGTCGCGGCGACGCCAAGCTCGTCACATCACGGCCGGTCCCGGATGGGGTAATAAGGCTCCATGGGTGAACAAAAGCGGCGGTTTTTCGAAGGTAATTTGGCGGCTCCAACCTTTATCGGCGCCGAATCCGTGTTCGTCGGCAATATTCGCGGCGCGGGGCATTTCGTGGTTTCCGGCGAGGTGCACGGTGACGGCGACTTGCAGGGCGGCCTCAATCTGTCCGCCACGGGGAGCTGGCACGGCTTCATCCAGGCGCAACAAGCGATTGTCGCCGGCAAGATCACGGGAGGTCTTACCGTCAGGGACAAACTGGAAATCGGCTATACCGCCGTGATACGCGGCAAGGTCAGCGCGCGAACGATCGCCATCGCCAAGGGCGCCATCGTCGACGGCGAAATCGAAGTCACCTCGGGCGCGCCCGTGCTGCAATTCGAGGAAAAGCGGGACAGCAAGTAACGCGCTTCGCGCCGCCGCGCGAGCATTAAATCGCTGTTCGCGAATGGCGACAGACACGCAATAGTGGTGTGTTCAAGCGTATTCCCGCATCCTAGCGCAATTTCGCGTTAGCGTAAGGCAATGAAACAATACGATGTAGTCATCGTCGGCGGCGGCATTCACGGAGC
>PMMB01000057.1:0-4031 GCA_003165495.1 Gammaproteobacteria bacterium
AAGGAGCCGAAATGAGCACGGCCTCAGAGCCCGCCGGTTCGGTTGAAGTCTGGGAGAGGCCTACTGGAGTCTCCTAACCTGAAAACAGTGCGTTTTGCACCGCACGAATTGCAAGCGATGACTGCGCAACTGGCGCGAACGGATCTGTCGGTGGAGGACCGATTTCATTTGCATTTTGCGATGGGCAAGGCACTCGAAGATGCGCACGACTACACCCGCGCTGCCCGATATTCCCGCCATCGCCAAGAGTCTGTTCGATATGCGAAACAAGTCGCAGGCATCGGGCTACGCTGACGTGTTGGCGGGAATGAGCGCGCAGGAATGCCGTGCGTTGGGCGAGCGCTATCTCGCGCGGACGCGCATTCAACGCAAAACAGCGGCACCTTTCTTCATCGACAAGATGCCGAACAACTTCGCGCACATCGACCTCATTCATTTGGCGCTGCCGCACGCCAAAATCATCGATGCGCGCCGGCATCCCTTGGGATGCCGCTTTTCAGGCTTCAAGCAACATTTCGCTCGCGGTCAATATTTTTCGGCTGCCGTTTGAAGATAACTGCCTGCGTTTCTATGAAAATAGCCGTTCGGTGCGCACCGCGAGCTCACAGCGTGTGTCAGCCCATTTTCCGAGACGGCGTCGATCACTGGCGCCATTTTGAGCCCTGGCTGGATCCCCTGAAAATCGCCTTGGGGTCAGTGCTCGATGCCTATCCGGCAGTACCGGAATTTTGAATATGCGCTAGGAATGATCTACTCTTGGGCCGGGAGCGGCACAAAGACCACAAGGGGATGATGGATGACGCGTAGTCGACAGCGAAAACTTAGGCGTATTCAGGGCAAAAACAGCGGGAAAATGACGTGGCGGGCTTTACCTGTTGCGTCGGCGCTACTGGCGTGCATGCATCCCACTCATGCGGCGGACACCAGCGAAACTGCGACGCTCGAGGAAGTGGTGGTGACCGCTCAGAAGAGAACGGAAAACTTGCAAGACGTGCCGATCAGTATTCAAACGCTCAGTACTGCGAGGCTCGAGGAGCTGCACGTCACCAACTTCGACGATTACGTGAAGTTTCTTCCCAGCGTGTCATTCCAAAGTGCGGGCCCCAGCTTCGAACACACCTATATTCGAGGCGTAGTGAGCGGCGGCGACGGCAATCATTCGGGCTCGTTGCCGAGCGTGGGCATGTATCTGGACGAGCAGCCGGTGACGACCATCGACGGCAATCTCGATATTCATATCTACGACATCCAGCGCGTCGAAGTCTTGAACGGCCCGCAGGGCACCCTGTACGGCGCGAGTTCGGAGTCGGGCACGATCCGCATCATCACCAATAAGCCCGATCCGAGCGGATTCAAAGCCGGTTATGACGTTGAAGGTAACAGCGTGGACCACGGCGGCAACGGCTACACGGTCGAGGGCTTCGTCAACTTACCCCTGACGGCCAATTCAGCTGTCCGCCTGGTCGGCTGGGACGAGCACAAGGCGGGGTACATCGCCAATGTGCCCGGCTCGGTGGTCTTTCCCACGGGCAACATCCCGTTCAACAACGCCGCTTTGGTCAAGAAGGATTTCAATGACGTCGATACGCGGGGTGGCCGCGCCGCGCTGAAGGTCGATTTGAACGACAGCTGGACCATTACGCCCACCATCATGGGCCAGGACACACAGGTCAACGGAAATTTTGCGTATAACCCGGCGGTCGGCGATCTTAAGATTCAGCAGTACTTTCCCGAGACCGTGCACGACTCTTGGGTGCAATCCTCGCTCACTGTCGAAGGCAAGATCAGCAATTTCGACATCGTTTACGCAGGCGCCTACTTGACGCGCAATACTCACGAGTCGTCCGACTACACGGACTATTCATTGTTCTATGACAATGCCTATGGCGCCTATTTCGTGGACAACGCCGGCAATCTCATCAATGATGCGCAGCACATCGTCGGCCGTGACCATTACACCAAAATCAGTAATGAGCTGCGCGTATCCTCGCCGAAGGAATACCCTTTCCGATTCGTCGGCGGAGTTTTCTTTCAACGCCAGGTGCACGAAATCCTGCAGGACTATCTCGTTAACAACGGCGATCCGCTGGCAGACTCGCTGTCGGTCCCCGGTTGGCCTGGAACGCTGTGGCTCACCGATCAAGAGCGGGTGGATCGGGACTCAGCCGTCTTCGGAGAATTTTCCTACGATATCCTCCAAAACTTGACCGCCAACGCGGGGATTCGCTACTTCCGCTACGATAATACTCTGCAGGGATTCTATGGATTCAATGCGAATTATTCCGCATCCGAGGGTACCGGAACCTGCTTCACGCCATTCGTGCCGTTTCACGGGGCGCCGTGCCAGGATCTGAACGGTCGAACCTCTGACTCGGGAACCTCTCCCAAGTTGAACCTGACCTACAAGTTCGACAAGGATCATATGATCTACGTGACCTATTCAAAGGGGTTCCGTCCGGGCGGCGTCAATCGCAACGGAGGCGGGACTTTGCCGCCCTACAAGCCGGACTTTTTGACCAATTATGAATTTGGTTGGAAGACCGCTTGGGATGACAACCGTTTTCGATTCAACGGCGCGTTCTTCGTCGAGAAATGGAAGGATTTCCAATTTTCATACCTGGGCCCGAATGCGCTCACGATTATTGCGAATGCCGGCCAGGCCGAGATCAAGGGTGTGGAGACGGATTTGGAGTTCGCGGCGACGCAGAACCTGACTCTCACCGCCGGCTTATCCTTGCTCGACGCCAAGCTGACGCAGACATATTGCGCCGACCCGACGCAGTGCGGCGATCCTGGCTATGAGCAGTACGCACCCTCAGGGACGAAGTTGCCGGTCGTTCCGAAATTCAAGGGTGATATCACGGCGCGATACACCTTCCCGGTGGGGAGTTTCAAAGGAAATGTGCAGGGATCCGCGGTTTACGTGGGCGCGCGCTCGGCCGACTTGCGTCAAGTAGCTGCGCAGCTTCTTGGCGAGGAACCGGCGTATACAGTGGCGGATTTCTCGGCAGGTCTCGAGAAGAATGGATTGACTGCCGAGTTGTTCGTCAGTAATGCCTTCGATAAACGCGCAGTGCTGGATCGGTATTCGGAATGCGACGTTCAGCAATGCGGGGCGGTCGCGATATACAACCTCCCGAACCAACCGCGAACCATTGGCGTGAAGTTCGGGCAGAAGTTCTGATAGGGAACCGATCGCTGCTGAGCGCCCTTGGCATAGTGCAAGGGCGCTCCGCGCAGCCCGTGGACGCCGGTTACACGATCAATAAAATTCCCGCGATCGCGCTAAATCCCAACACGAGAGTTTCGAATAACTGCTGATTGATGCGCATCAACAGCCAGCGGCCCACGAATGCACCGAGCAGCACCGCCGGCGCCAGCATTAAGTTGAACTCGAAGCTCTGCGCCGTGATCAGGCCGAGGTTGACCATGAAGGGCACCTTGAACAGATTGAGCACCATAAAAAACACGGCGGCGGTACCGACGAATTGCATTTTCGGTAAGCGCATGGCGACAAGATAAATCGCCATCAGCGGTCCTGCCGCATTCGCGATCAAGGTGATGAAGCCGGCGATGACTCCGATGGCCGCAGCGAGACCCCAATGCTTAGGTAACCTCGCCTCCGGCGTTTGGACGGTCAGATATCGCCGCCAATAACCCAAGACACACAGCGATACGATGATCACGCCGATCATGATCCGCGTGGTTCTATCGGATATATGGCCGAGCGCGAAATACCCGAGCACTACCCCGGTCGCCGTCCATGGCATGAGCTTCAATATATAGCGCCATTGAGTGTGCGTCCGATAGGACAGCACAGCGACGATGTCGCCGAATATCAGCAGAGGCAGCACCAATCCGCTCGCCTGCTTGCTGCTGGGAAAGACGTGAGTGAACAGCGCGACCGACAGAATGCTCAATCCCATGATGCCGGCTTTCGAGATGCCGACCATCAAGGCGCCCAGGACGGCACATAACCATTGCAGGGGTTCCGCTATCATAGTTGGAAGCTTACCGCGCACAGCAGCCAT
>PMMB01000057.1:4143-15656 GCA_003165495.1 Gammaproteobacteria bacterium
AAGGATTTGGGTGGCCGCATGAATGCCTTCGCCGGCGACGCGCCGGCGTTCGTCTTCGATCTCATCGAGCGCCATGACATTCGTTGTGATGCACGCCGGAATGGGACGCTGCGTGCAGCGATACGCGCGAAGCATGCGGCGCAAGTGCGCGCTACCGCGGAGCAGCTGGCACGCCGCGGCGCTCCGGTCGAGTTGCTGGAGGGCTCGAGCCTCGAGCGAGCGACCGGCACAGCGCGTTACCGGGTCGCGATGCTGGATCGCCGCGGCGGGGATTTGAATCCCTTGAGTTACACGCGTGGGCTTGCGCGCGCCGCACTCGGCGCCGGCGCCCACCTGCATGGCGGCACACGGGCGCTCGCCATGAAGAGGGCCGGCGCGGTCTGGCAGGTAGACACCACCACCGGAACCGTGTCTGCGCGGCAAGTCGTGCTCACGACCAACGGCTATACGGACGACCTCTGGCCGAATTTGCGGCGCACGATCGTGCCGTTATTCGGCGCGATCGCGGCTACGGCCGCGCTTCCCGATGCGATTGCGCGCGGCGTCATGCCGAGCCGGGCGGTGCTCTACGAGAGCGGCACCGTCACCGTCTACTACCGAGTGGATACCGGTCAGCGCTTGTTGATCGGTGGCCGCGGCCCCATGCGTGAGATATCCGCCACATCGAATATCCCTCATTTGTTGGCCTATGCGCGCACCCTTTGGCCTGTACTGGTGCAAGCAGAGTGGTCGCATGCGTGGGGCGGACGATTGGCGATGACGCCGGACCAGTATCCGCACATTCATGAGCCCGCGGAAGGTGTGTTGATCTGCTTGGGCTATAACGGCCGTGGCATCGCGCTGGGCACGGCGATGGGCGCGCAGCTCGCGCGCCGGCTCATGAACCGATCATCCGAGTTTGATATGCCGATCACCGACATGAAGAGCATTCGCTTGCACGCGATGTGGCCGCTGGCCGTGCGGGCCGCCATTGCGCATGGGCGTCTGAGCGATTTTCTCGGTATCTAAACCGGGTGGCTCAATTGTCGGTGTAGAACTGGCGAAGCCTGTGCAAGTCGATAATGACGTCGAAACGATGGTCGACGGGTAACTTAGGCCCCGAATAAAAGTCATAGCGAGCGTCGAGATTCGCGATCTCGGGATGCAGGTCGTGCATCGCGCGCTTGAACATTTCTTTCGGTACCCATTCAGAGTTCGATGAGAGCGAACCGAATTCGTCGTGATAGATCGTCGCCGTCGAAATGTCCGCCGGCGTCGATGCGACGGCAAATATGCGCGGATGCGAGCCTTGCAAGTGGACGTGCTTCGCCCCCGCCATGATCAATTGCCATTCATTGCCCTGGGGCACCGCGATCAGCGCGTAGACATGATGTTGGGCGGTAAAGAAAGCAATCGAAACGATGATCGTGGCCAGCATTCGGCGGCCGCCCGGGCCCCAGCTTTCCGTCAGCGCGCGGATTGACGCCACCAGGAAGCAGAGCAGCACCGCGGTCATCGCCAATATGGTGCGATAGGTTGCATACCGTTCCGAGGCGACCAAGCTGACGGCACAGGCAAACACCGGCAGACCCAGCAGCGCCGTCAACCAAACGATGCCGCGCGAATGTCCGTAACGGCGCCACTCCACATAGGCGCCCGCCAGCAAGAGCGCTCCGACGATGGCGGCGCAACCGAAGTACAGCGCGTGGTCGCGATGATTGTTGTCATTCAACACGAACAGACTGAGCGCATTCGGCAATGTTTCCTGCACGAACCAGGCGATCTTCTCGCCCCAGTGTTGCTCGAACGCAATGCGTCCGGATTTGACGAAAATCCCCGTCGCGTACAACACGGTCATCACACAGTAGGCCAGGGCCAAACTGCCGACCACAAATCCGAGATGAATCCCTGTCCAGCGCGCAGTCTGCGCCAAGGTGCGATGCCGCTGCACAATCAACGCGCCCGCCAGAGGCACCACATAAAACAACGCGCTCGGCTGATAAATGAGTGCGCTCGCCACCATGAGACCGAGCGCAACCATCCATTGTCCCACGGCGCGACCGGGACCGGCGCTCATCCCCACGGTCAACGCGCCTTCAACGGTGAAGAATCCGCCGACGGCCAAGAGCGCGGTCGCCGCGTACGGCCAACCAATGGCCCATCCCGCAATCACCTGCGCGGACGGGATCAAAGCGAGCAACACCGCGAAACACAGGCTGGTGCTGAACGACCAGCCCAGCGCACGCAACCCGCGAAAACTGACCAATGAGAGCGCGCCCAGCAACAGCGAGGCGGCAAAGCGCATCCACTGCAGATCTTGCACTGTGCCGGTCTGACCATAAGTAGCTTGCAGCAGCCAGCCGTAGACCGGTCGTGCGTGCGATGCGCAAAATTTAAGGACTTTGCCCGGCTCCTCATGCGCCTCGCGCAAATTGGAGTAGTCATCGCGCAATCCAAAATCGTGGAAAGTCGCCGGCCAATAGGTTACCAACGGCACGAGGAAGAGCAGCGCGGTGAGCATCCAGGCGCGCAGGCCCGCAGCGCTGCTTCGTTCAACCGCAACGCCGACGTGCCCCATGGGGACGGCGATTGACGGTTCAGTTATGATCCTTTCGGGAACGGGCATATGGTTCTAAATAGACCCCGTGATGCTGCAGTGCAATGTCACCTTGCCGCCCCCAATCCACTGCCGATCGCAAGTAAAATCGCGGCCAGGCGATTGAATGTCGTCTGGGGCACGATTTTAGCCGCACCGCGCGCCAAAAATCCGTGCGCAAACCGGAAAAAATACGTTAAATATCTGTTAACTAGACGAGCATTGACCGGCAGGCGCCGAGACGGCGGCTCACAGATTCTTGCCGCCGTGATTGACCCGATACAGGGCCGCGTCGGCGCGATCGCAGGCCTTCGACCGCCGTTCGCACCTGATTGGCGATGTGCACGCAGCGTATGATGACTAGATGTGCGGGCGTTACGTCAGTCCCGATGAAGCGTCCATCGAGCGCGAGTTCCATCTCGTGCGCACGGAGTGGCAGTTCCCGGCCAACTTCAATACCGCTCCCTCGCAGCCGGTGCCCGCCATTCGAGCCCGCGACGCCGACCGCGAAGGCGTGTTGCTGCGTTGGGGGCTGGTGCCGTTTTTCGCCAAAGGCAAACCCGGCAAGTACAGCACTTTCAATGCGCGCTCAGAGACCCTCGCCAGCAGCGCCATTTTTCGCGGTCCGTGGAAACATGGGCAACGCTGCATCATTCCGGCGCTGGGTTTTTACGAGTGGCATGTGAATACGTTGGGCACCAAGCAACCGTTCTACATTCACTTAGAGGATCAAGTGATATTCGGATTCGCCGGCTTGTGGGAGGGCGAGTCCTGCACCATCATAACCATGCCGGCAAACTCCTTGATGGCCGGCATCCACAATTCCAAGGCGCGAATGCCGGCGATCCTGGCGCGTGACATGCGTGAGCTATGGCTATTCGGCGGTCCGGAGGCCGCCGGTGCGGCGCTCGTAGCGTATCCCGACGATCAAATGATCGCCTATCCGGTGGACCCCCGGGTCAACTCGCCGCGCAACAATGACGAAACTCTACTGGATCCGTTGCAAACCAACGCGGATTGACACGCTGCCAAGCCGGCCAAAGAGCCGTTTCTTGAAGCAGGTCCCATCGGGGCTCGCACCCTTCGCGATAGGCTTTCAGCCAAGGAAGCCGCAAACTCATGGTGCTCAAGCCCGCATTTCTGATCGCAACCCTGCTGACGGCCCATACCGTCGCGGCGCACCCAAAGATATATACATATGTGGATGCGGACGGCCTGCGGCATTACACGGATGTGCCGGACAACAACCGGTATCGACTACTGATCCTGTCACCGAAGGACAGGACGGTGAGCGGCGATCGTTACGATTCGATGCTGCTGGCAAAAGCCGGTCAGTACGATTCGATCATCGAGAAAGCCGCGATCTCAGCGTCCGTGGAACCGAATCTGTTGCGAGCCGTGATCGTGGTGGAGTCGGGGTTCAATTCGCGCGCTATCTCGAAGCGGGGCGCGATGGGGTTGATGCAATTGATGCCGGCGACGGCAACACGCTTCGGTGTTTCGAATCCCTACGATCCGCGCGAGAACGTGCGCGCGGGCGCGCGGTATTTGAAGTTTCTCATCGATCGATTTGGCCAGAATATCAGGCTCGCGCTCGCGGCATACAACGCAGGCGAAGAGGCGGTTGCGCGCAATGGCGGCCAAATCCCGCCCTTCACGGAGACGATGGCCTACGTGCCCCGGGTGCTGAAGATCTACTCGATGCTTCGGGAGCAGCCACGCGCGACGTGACCGTGCGCTAGCGGGCTTGACATAAGCGTTAGTCTTCGCTTACTGTTAGCCATGGCTTACCAAGCGGCATTCTTGGCTCTTGCAGATCCGACCCGTAGGCGTGTGTTCGAGGAATTGCGGCGGGGGCCGCGCTCGGTGGGCAAGATCGCCGCGCGAATGCCGGTCAGCCGGCCGGCAGTTTCCCAGCATCTCAGGGTTCTAAAAAACGCCGGCCTGGTAGCCGATCGAGCGGAGGGCACACGCCGTGTCTATTGTATCGATCCGAAGGGGCTTGCCGCGATTCGGATTTGGCTCGATCAGTTCTGGGATGAGGCGCTCTCGGCTTTCCAAGCAGAGCTAGAAAAAAAGGAGGCGGCCGAATGATCCGTATCGCAGCGGTACGCAAACAGCTGGTCGTGAAGGCGAGTCAGTCTCGCGCCTTCGCGGTGTTCACGGAGGAGATGTCGCGCTGGTGGCCCGCGACGCATTCCATCCTCAAGTCGCCGCTGAAAGAGTGCATCGTCGAGCCGCGTGTCGGCGGTCGTTGGTACGCCGTCGGAGAAGACGGCTCTTCCTGCCAAACGGGATACGTGATTGCGTGGCATCCGCCTCAGACACTCGTGCTGGCATGGCAAATCAACGCCGAGTGGCAGTACGACCCCGATCTCGTCACCGAAGTGGAAGTGAAGTTCGTTGCCGAGAGCGCCAACATGACGCGGATCGAATTGGAGCATCGCTATTTGGAGCGGATGGGCGCCAAGGCCGCCGAAGCACGCAACGCCGTGGACTCGCCCGGCGGCTGGGGAGCAATCCTCGAGTCGTTCAAAATTTGCGCAGAAACCTAGTACCGAGGGATCGACGATGGCTTATAAAAACAAACTCGTATTTAGCGCTGCTGTACTGGTATTCGCCTCGACGGCGAGTGAGCGTGCAGCGGCTGAAGTGGTCAGTGTCGCCGGCAATGGTTTCGAGATTCGCGAAACTGCGCATATAGCCGCATCGCCGGACAAAGTGTATGCCGCGCTGCTGCTGCCCGCGCGCTGGTGGAGTTCCGACCATACATTTTCCGGAAGCGCCGCGAATCTCGTATTGGATGCACGCGCCGGCGGCTGTTGGTGCGAGACGCTGCCCGGCGGCGGCTCGGTCGAACACCTTAGGGTCGTGTACGTGTCGCCTGGTAAGACCCTACGCCTGCGTGGCGCCCTGGGTCCGTTCCAAGGACTGGCCGTCGATGGAGTCATGACGTGGAGCGTGAAGAGCGCCGCCGACGGTACCGACGTTTCCTTTACCTACGCGATTGGCGGCTACGCCAAGGATGGCTTTGACGAACTGTCAAAAATGACCGATCACGTACTCGGTGAGCAGATCGAGCGGCTCAAGAAATTAGTCGACGGCGAACTGGCGCCGCGCGGTCACTGACTGCGCAGCCACTGACTGCGCAGCCACTGACTGCGCGGTGCAGGCTTAAAGCTTGCGCATCCCCTCCGTCTTCACTGCCACTCCCGCCACTTCGAAATGAGCTCCGCGCACCAGCTTATTGATGCCGATGAAGGCGCGTGCCGGGTATTTGCCGTGAAAGTACGTGCGATAGACGGCGTTGAATTTGTCGTAGAGATCCAAATCAGTGCAATAGACAGTCACCGAGACGAGGTCGTCGGTTTTCAGTCCTGCTTGTTCAAGAGTGTGCGTTATCGAATCCATCACCAAGCGCGCCTCGTTTTCAACATTGGCTGCGGCCTGACCGGTGGCCGTGTCGATCCCAATGTGTCCCGCAACATAAAAAGTCTCGCCCGCCATGACTCCGTTGCTGAAGGGCGCAGCGGGGCTTGAGCCGACCTTCGGCGGTTCCACGTAGCGGAGCCCTGTGTCGGCTGCATGGCCCGACACGACAAAAAATCCGGCGAGTGAAATGGCTAGCGCTACCTTTCGCATGGTTCGATCTCCTGCAGTTGATTTGGGCAATCGCCGCAACGGCGAAGGTTGATATTCTAAGACGGAATTCGAGCACAAGGGTGCACAAGTTATTTTCACTGACGACCGGCCGGTCCCAGAAACTTCGGCGCGCACCGCTGGACCGCCGTAGCTCGAAGGGGGGAAAGCGAATTACTGTGCCACTTGCGACATGATTGCCAGTGTTCGCCCTTCGGGATCCTTGAAGAAGGCCATCCATTCCTCCGTCCCGTCGGCATGTTTATGGATCATATGCGGCGCGTTGATGAATTCAACGCCGCGCGATCGCAAATTGTCATGGGCTGCCGCGATATCTGCGACGCGCAGGTAGAGAGTGGATTCTAAAGAAGCGACTTCTGCCTCTGCGGTCAACATGAGTCTGGTACCGCTGCAGTCGAAGAACGCGAGCTTGCCGAATGTATAGAGATGGGGAATGCCGAGCACGGTGCCATACCAGGCTTGCGCTTCCTTGATGTTCCTGACGGACCGCGATATTTGACCGATCGGTCCCAGTGTTGTTGGTGCATTCACGGTTGTCTCCTTGAGCTTGAGAGCGCTTTGCTTCGGCGGTTGGTGCCAGTGTCGCAATGCCTTGCGATTGGCCAGCCGAAGCTTCGCGAGCGCGTTGGCGACGTGATACTTGACCGCATCGACACTGATTCCACGACGTGCGGCAATCTCACGGCTCGTCATGCCATGCTTTACTGCATGCACCACTCGCCATTCGGCGGGCGTCAATATGTCATCGTGCGGGGGTCGGCCGCGACCGGAGGGGGTAGCCATGATGCAATGGTAATCCGTAGCGGCCCGATTTACCCTCCCCCCAATAATCACCACAAAGTCGCCGTAAGGTCGGTTCCCGTTGATTTAAGCGTTCTCCGTCCCCATAGGGGTCAAGCCGTGACCCTTCCATCCTCAGATACCGACCGAAATGTGGAGCCAGTGCCGGCGTCCGCCGTGGTGTTTCGCGGAGGTAAGCTGCTCTGTCGCGAATTCAGTTTGGTCCTCGAAGCGAGGGGCATCGAACATGAGGTGCGGGAGAGCGGGGACTCTTGGGTGTTGGCCGTGACGCCGCCCTTGGTTCACCGGGCGTATGACGAGATCAGCCGTTATTCCGCGGAACGCAGCGTGCCGCGCAGCACCCCGAACCGCATGGAACCTTTCTCCGGCGCGGCCATCGGCGCCATCGGCTACGTGCTGATTCTGTTGCTCACGGCTTACTGTGCCGGCATTGCCTTATTCGGCGCCGATTGGTTGTCGTTGGGCGCTCTCGACGCCGGCGCCGGACGCGAATGGTGGCGGGCGATGACGGCACTGACTTTGCATTTGGACCAGGAGCATCTGCTCGGCAATCTGCTGTTTGGTGTGGTCGCGGGAATAGCGGCCGGTCGACTGCTGGGACCTGGCGTGGCATGGGCGAGCATACTGGGAGCGGGGGCGCTCGCCAATTATGTGGAAATACTCATTGCGCCGGCCACTCATCGCGCGGTTGGCGCTTCCACCGCCGTGTTCGCGGCTTTGGGGCTGCTCGCGGGATTGGCGTGGCGGCAGCGGCTCACACTGCGCGAGCGGCGCTGGTATCGATGGGCGCCGCTGATCGCGGGGATCTGTTTGCTGACCCTGTTGGGCGCGGGCAATGCGCACGTGGATGTGCTCGGGCACGCGCTCGGATTTCTATTCGGTGTCGGCATTGGCTGGTTTTATGCACGCACAGGAATGCCGCACAATCGCGGCAAGCGCCTGCAGATCGCCACGGGGGCTTGCGCCGCACTGCTGGTTTGCGTGGCGTGGCTCTTGGCCTTAGGCCGCGCAGTTTAGGTACCCCTAAGCGCGTTTCGCGAGCAGGTCGCGAATTTCCTCGAGAAGCACTTCAGACTTGGGCGGCGCCGCCGGCGCCACAGGGGCCGGCTTCTTGAGCTTATTGATGCCTTTGATCACGAAGAACAGTACCAGCGCGATGATGATGAAATCAAAAATGGTCTGAGCGAAAGCGCCGTACTTGATCAGCACATCCTTGCCCGTTGGGTCCTTGCCGAGAGTAGCCGCCAAATCCGAGAAATTGACGCCCCCTATGAACTTACCAAAAGTCGGCATGAAGACGTCGCCGACCAGCGATGAAACGATTTTTCCGAAGGCTGCGCCGATGATCACGCCGACCGCCAAGTCGACCACATTGCCCTTCATCGCAAATTCTTTGAACTCTGCACTGAATCCCACGGCAATCTCCTTTTTTGATGAGCGCTGGCTGATGGTACTGAGCGCATGCGGTACGGGCAAGCGATGCGCGTTCAACCTAGTGAACGCGCCCGCGTTGGCCGTGACATTAAAACTGCGCGTGCAGCCGCACCGCAACGACTGAAACTGGTCCGCGGTCGCGATTGTAGGCCGGGTGATTGATCCATTGATAATCGAAGCTGAGATGCGCAGCCCCAAGTACCGCGAGCGAATAATACGTCTCGATGATTTGCTCGGGACCCGGATGCGGCAGCCGCCCGTCGCCTACCAGAATGCCGAGCCCGCCGGCGTTCAGGTAACGCTCGCGCGCGGCCGATATGCCGTCGTTGATCGCGGCCAGACCCAGCGTGTCGCCGGCGCGGTGCCACCGCGTCCCTTGCAGCGACAGTCCCGCGGACACTGACCGGTCGATATCCGTGAACTCATACGCCTCCACATTGCCGCCGGCTTTTCCAAGGCGCGCAAATGCGCCTAGATCATTCGCCAGTTGCTGTTCCAGGTTCAGGCTCGCACCGACGCGGTCGCGGTACCTGCGGACGGCGGCGATATCTACCGCGGCTCCAGTGCTCTGGGCGAGATTTACGGCGTCGTCGAGCAGTCCCATGCGGCCGCGGCTGTCGAAGACGGTGACGGCCAAGCGGCCGGGGAGGGCGTTGATTTCATGACGCCTCTCGAGTTCGAGGATGGACTGAAACTCATGGAAGCCTGGGTCGAGGTGCACGCTGTTCGGCACGGTGGACAAATCGAACAGGCCGCCGCGCAGCGTCCAGACGCCCTGGTACCATTCGACCGCGGCTCCCGCGGTGTAACCCCAAGCATCTGCCGCATAATCAAAAGAGCCGGCGTCGACGGCGGCCCAATTCAAAAAATCAATGCGCGGATCGTGGGCATATTNNTTGGTTGGCCGCGGCGTCGACTGACTGTCGATCATCCTCCAGACTCAAAGTCTGGCGTAGAAATAAACGCGGCAGGCGCAGATAAGGTTGATCCTTGCCGATCTTATAGTCCTCACCGCTGGGAAAACCCGCAACGCCCAGTGTGTTATCGAGACCGAAACCCTGGTCGACTTCGCCGTCGATCCAGCCCTCGGCGCCCGACCAAAGGCGTGCACCCAAGTACAGCGTGACATCGGCGGTCTCGGCGCCGCGGTTGGGCGACAGGCTATTGGGCCCGGCGTAAGGAGCGTTGAAGTCCGACGTCTCCTGTTCCACATAGGTGAGTTGCCCATGGACGGCGAAAGTCTCCGCGGAGGGCTCCTCGGTCGCAGCCGTGGCGGCGGGCAACGATGCCAAAAATGCCGTGACCAATAGCGCAAGTGTGGTGCCATTGATGCGAATGTTAGACGTAAGTCTCATGCTACGACTCAAAGGGATTCCATCCGCCAAAGATTGGCCGCGGCTCACGCCGCCGTGTTTGTTACTTCAACGGTGACATGAGACAGCGACTTAAAATCCTTAAGCCGCGCCCGATAGAACGTACAGTCGCGAGGCTTGCTTGTGACAACCGATACGACGGCGCCCAAGTGCCCCGGGCCCAAACGCCACAGGTGCAGATCGACGAGCCGATCGCCATCCGACTCGATCGCTTCACGCAGCTTTGCGGTCATGCGCTGATCGGGATTCATGTCGAGCAGAATGCGCCCCGTATCGCGCACCAAACCGTACGACCAGTTCGCAATGACGAGCGCCCCGATAACACCTGCAAGCGGGTCCATCCACATCCAACCGAAACTACGTGCCAGAACGAGGCCCGTAATCGCCAACACCGACACCGCAGCGTCGGCGAGCACGTGTATGTAGGCGGAGCGGATATTGTTATCGCGGTGCGCTGAGCTCGAATGACCGGCGTGCGCCGCATGTTCATGCGAGTGCTCTTCAAACGTCACGTCGTGTCTGTGATTGTGGCCGTGGCCATGGCGTTCGCCGCCGCTCAACAGCCACGCGCTGACAATGTTCACAATCAAGCCGACCGCGGCAATCGGAATAGCCTCAGTAAAGTGGATTGGAATCGGCGACAGGAATCGAAAGATCGCTTCATAACCGATGAGAACGGCGATCATCGCGAGGACGATGGCGCTGCTGAAACCGGCCAGATCGCCGAGCTTTCCGGTGCCAAATACGAAACGCGCATCGTGCGCATGCCGGCGGGCGTAGGTATAGGCCAATGCCGCGATCAACATTGCGCCTGCGTGTGTCGACATGTGCAAACCATCGGCTACCAACGCCAACGACCCGTACACGCTGCCGCCCACGATCTCGACGAGCATCATTGCAGTGCATAAGACAATCACGGCCCACGTCTTACGCTCGTTCTGCTCGTGTCCCGTCCCGAGAAAGACATGGCTGTGTCCATCCCAGGCCATTGCAGTAATTAGGCTTTTCATTGATCGGTTCTCAATTTGAAGTAACCGTGGACCATATCAAGGAGCGGTCGGCCGCCGGCGATGTACTAGAGATACTTCGTGACTCCCTGAAACTCTTTGATCAAATCCCTGAACTCGCGCGGCAGTGCCTCGGAGGTCTCTTCCATGCAGTGGTGAATATGGTCCTTGATCAGTTCTTTCTTGGCGTTGCCGATGGCCTTCTCCACGGCGTGCAGCTGCTGTGCCAGATCCATGCACGGACGGCCCGACTCCAGCATGTCGATCACGGCCGCGAGGTGTCCTTGGGCGCGTTTGAGTCGTGTGCCGATCTCAGGAAACTTGTGCATTACTTAAATCCCATATGCCGGTATCCTATCCCCCTAGACAGGATAATGGAAGAGGCGTAGGAACGCGCATGGGCTTAGTCGTTCCAAGGATATCGAGGGTCTTCGCGAATCAGGCGCTCGGTGTGAACATCCGGTCGATCGCCGTGAAATGGCGTCGCGCATAGGCTAGAACTTCAGCGTCGGTGGGATGATCGGCGTTCTCGACGGCGACGATGGCGCCGCCCAATCGCGGATCCTTTTTGCGCAAGTAGCTCGCGAACTCCTGCTTGGTCTGCGCAGGTCCGATCACCAGAATTTCATGCACGCCTTCGAGCGCGTGCGCGACTTCATCAAA
>PMMB01000057.1:15758-18542 GCA_003165495.1 Gammaproteobacteria bacterium
TTAAGCGATTGCGCGCGACACGATGGTCTATTGTATGCCGTCGCGACCCGGGCGCACGTGCGCGTATGTAGGTGTTTGTCCTACTTGAGGCATTGTCGGGGCCGGGGAATCGAAGTTAAGTGAAGGTAACGAACCGATGCCCAATGTATTGACGATCAATGGTGGCTCCTCGAGTATTCGCTTCGCCATCTTTGAGGCGGGCCGACCGCCGAGGCGTCTGTTGCAGGGGAAAATGGAGCGCATCGGCAGCGGCGACGCGAGCCTGACTATCGAGCAAGGGGTCGACTCCGCGCCAACCCACATCAAGGTTGAGCACAAGGAACACGTCACGGCCATCGATTTTCTGATGGATTGGTTGGAATCGCAGCCATGGTTCAAGACGATCGATGGCGTCGGGCATCGTGTGGTGCATGGCATGCTGCACACGGCGCCCGAGCTCGTCACGACGAAGTTGTTGGACGAGCTGAAGAACATCATTCCTTTCGATCCCGAGCACTTGCCGCGCGAGCTCGAACTCATCGAGGCTCTGCGGCATCGCTACCGAAAACTGCCGCAAGTCGCTTGCTTCGACACCGCATTTCATCGAAGCATGCCGCTCGTTGCCAGGCAATTGCCGATTCCGCGCCGCTACACGGCGAAGGGCGTTCAGCGCTATGGCTTTCATGGCTTGTCTTATACGTTTCTGATGCAGGAACTGGCGCGTCTCGGCGATCCCGCCGGCGCGCAAGGCCGCGTCATACTGGCCCACTTGGGCAGCGGCGCCAGCCTCGCGGCCGTGCAAGACGGCCGATGCATCGATACCAGCATGGGATTTACGCCGACAGCGGGGTTGGTCATGGGCACTCGATCGGGGGACTTGGATCCCGGGCTCATGAGCTATCTTGTGCTGACGGACGCGATGACCGCGCTGCAATTTCAGACCATGGTCAACCATGAATCGGGCTTGCTCGGAGTCTCGGGGAGCAGCGCCGATGTCCGCGATCTGCTTGATCGAGAAGCGAGCGATCCGCGTGCTGCGGAGGCCCTTGCGCTGTTTTGCTACCAGGCAAAGAAATGGATCGGTTCGTTCGCCGCCGCCCTCGGCGGCTTGGACACCTTGGTATTTGCCGGCGGCATCGGCGAAAACGCGGCAGCCGTTCGCAAACGCATCTGCGATGGTTTGAATTATCTGGGAATCGACATCGACGAGAACGCCAATAGCCGCCATGCGCGGCGTATTTCGACCGACGCAGGATCGGTCACGGTGCGCGTGATCCGCACCGATGAGGAATCCGTGATTGCAACCGCAAGCTTGCGCCTGCTGGGCTTTGAACCGAAACAGGAGATATAGACAACATGCAACAACAGTCTATTGCGCCGACGCTGGACGCGGAGCTGGCGCGGAAAATAGATGCCTACTGGCGGGCGGCGAACTACTTATCCGTAGGTCAGATTTATCTGTGCGACAACCCCCTGCTGAAAGAGCCCCTCACGCTTGAGCACGTCAAGCGCATGTTGCTGGGACATTGGGGCACCACGCCGGGGCAGAATTTCATTTACACGCATCTGAATCGAATCATCAAAAAATACGCTGTGGACATGATCTACATGTCAGGGCCCGGACATGGGGGCCCGGCCGTTGTCGGCAGTACCTATCTCGAGGGTACGTATAGCGAGATCTATGCCAATGTCAGTCAGGATGAGGCAGGTTTGAAACGGCTGTTTACNNCAGTTCTCGTTTCCCGGCGGGATTCCGAGCCACGCCTCGGCGGAATGTCCCGGCTCGATTCACGAAGGCGGCGAACTCGGATACTCGCTGAGTCATGCATTCGGCGCAGTATTCGACAATCCCGCGCTCGTGGTGGCCTGCGTGATCGGCGACGGCGAGGCCGAAACGGGACCGCTTGCCACCTCGTGGCATTCCAACAAGTTTTTAAATCCGGCGAGCGACGGCGCGGTTCTGCCCATTTTGCATTTGAACGGCTACAAGATCGCCAACCCGACGATTTTGGCGCGTATCACCCGGGAAGAACTGGAGCAATTGCTGCGCGGCTACGGCTGGACTCCGCACTTTGTGGTGGGCCATGAGCCGATGCAGATGCACGAGGCGATGGCTGCGACACTGGATACCGTCATCGAGCAGATCCGGCAGATACAAGCAGACGCCCGCGTCCATGGCAAAACAGAGCGCCCGCGTTGGCCGATGATCGTGTTCGGTTCGCCCAAGGGCTGGACCGGACCCAAGGTGGTCGATGGGAAGGCGAATGAAGGAACTTTCAGGTCGCATCAAGTGCCCTTGTCGGATCCCGCGAAGAATCCGCAGCATCTGCGGCAGTTGGAAAGTTGGCTGCGCAGTTATCGTCCCGAGGAGCTATTCGACCCGCAAGGCCGTCTGAAACCGGAGTTGGCGGCGCTCGCGCCGAGCGGTGAGCGCCGCATGGGCGCGAATCCCAACGCCAACGGCGGCATGCTATTGCGCGACTTGCGGATGCCCGACTTTACCGACTATGCGGTGGACGTACCCAAACCGGGCATCGGCGGAATCGGCGATACGCATGTATTGGGACGATTTCTGCGCGATGTGGTGAAGTTGAACGCCGCACAGCGCAATTTTCGCATCTTCGGCCCGGACGAAACGCTGTCGAATGGTCTGGAGGCGGTGTTCGACGCGACCAATCGCCAATGGCTGGCCGCGACCGCCGAGAACGACGAGTTTTTGGCCCGCAGCGGGCAGGTCATGGAAATGCTGAGCGAGCACCAATGCGAGGGTTGGCTCGAGGGATATCTCTTGACCGGACGGCACGG